>CALPPP020000126.1 GCA_943325485.2 Rickettsia typhi | reverse complement strand
TGTTGGCCTTGGAGCCGCAACTCATCGCTTGGGCACAAGACTTCGCCAGCAAAGAAAACGCCTTGTTCTTAGGCCGCGGCTTGCATTACCCCATCGCTTTGGAAGGCGCCTTAAAACTGAAAGAAATCAGCTACATCCATGCCGAGGCCTACCCAGCGGGCGAGCTCAAACACGGCCCGCTGGCGCTGGTCACCAGCGCCATGCCCGTGGTCACCGTGGCCCCCAACGATGCGCTGCTGGAAAAGCTTAAAAGCAATTTGCAAGAAGTGCGCGCCCGTGGTGGCGTGCTGTATGTACTGGCAGACGCCGACACCCGCATCGAATCGGGCGAGGGCTTGCATGTGATTCGCATGCCCGAGCACTATGGCGATTTGTCACCCCTGCTGCATGTGGTGCCTTTGCAATTGCTGGCGTATCACACCGCTTGTGCGAGGGGAACCGATGTGGACAAGCCGCGCAACCTCGCCAAGAGTGTCACGGTGGAGTGAGAGGGCTTAAGCGAAGAAGACTGCGTAAGCAGCCCAAGCGGCACCCACCCACAAACCCAGGATGATGAGCAAACCCACCCAACTTCTTGGTTTTTGCTGGTCTTGACGAAACCAATCATCGGCTTGGTTTCTGCATTCCATCAGCACCTGCTCAGGGATGATTTTCAGCAACAGCCAAATGCCCAAGGGCACAATGATTAAATCATCCAAGTAACCCAAGACAGGTATGAAGTCGGGGATGAGGTCAATGGGACTCAGCGCATAGGCAGTCAGTATGGCGGCCAAAGCGCGGGCAAGCCAAGGGGTATGTGGGTGCCTCAGCACAAACCACAGCGTCATCACATCGCGCTTTAAGCTTTTAGCCCAAGCTTTGATGCGGTTTGTCAGCAAAGAGACCATGGGGAATTATCCCCATGCTTTGGCTGTGTTGGAAACTTTGGCGTAAGTACGGATGGTTCTAATGGCAATATGAACACCTTGAACACAAACTCTACCCGCATGCCCACTTGGTTCGTTCCGCACGGCGGTGGCCCGTGTTTCTTCATGGACTGGAACCCCATCGACGCCTGGGACCGCATGGCGCATTACTTGAAAACCGCGGCGAGTACCTTGCCGCGTCAACCCAAGGCGATTGTGTTGGTGTCTGCGCATTGGCTGGAACCTCACATCGCTGTCACCAGCGGCGCACATCCTGAGTTGATTTACGACTACCACGGTTTTCCGCCCCACACCTACGAACTGAAATACCCCGCACCCGGTGCCCCTGCCTTGGCAGCGCGAATTGTCGATTTATTGCAAGCGCAAGGCATTCCTGCGCAACAAGACGTCAAGCGTGGTTTTGACCATGGCGTGTTCATACCCATGAAGTTGATGTTTCCTGATGCGGTTATTCCTGTTGTTCAACTGTCCTTGCATAACTCGTTGGATCCCGAACATCACCTCAACACAGGCCGTGCCTTGCAAGCGCTACGCGACGAGGACGTCCTCATCATTGGCAGCGGCATGAGCTTTCACAATATGCGTGCCTATGGCAACCCACAGTACGCCCCTATCTCTGACGAGTTTGACAATTGGCTCACCCAAGCGGTGCAAGCCGAACCCCAAGAGCGCGATCAGTTGCTGGCAGCGTGGACCCAAGCCCCCCATGCCCGTGACTGTCATCCGCCCCGTGCGGAAGAACATTTGTTGCCTTTGATGACCGTGGCAGGTGCCGCAGGAAACTCCCTGGGCCACAAAGTGTTTTCCGACCGCGTGATGGAAACCACGCTGTCAGCTTTCGCCTTCAGTGACTGAACACTTCCTCTACCAGAGCTTCACCTTTTAAAAGTGGCTTGACCAATATCGCATAGGTGTCGGCATCAAAGCTTGCGTTGTCCGTGCCTTGCGGCGACTGCGTCACCATGCCTTTGGAGCACCAAGTTCCCTGATAGGACCAGTTCATGACGCGGTGTTTTTGCACCCAGTCGCCAGCTTGCTCCACCACATCGATGGCCGTGGCGTAAGGCCACACATGCACTTGCAGTTGCTGCAAGGCGGTACGCAACCGTTCGTCATGGCCCGCCCGTGGCTCTTTGCCTATGCATACCCCATCGCATTGGCGAAGTTGCAAACCAAAGCAACCACGGGCTGTGGGTTTCTCCAAGCCCAGTGTGACCAAACACAATTTGTGCTGTAAAGCCAAGCTTCGCAGTTTCTCCTGTGCTGCATGGCGGGAAGAAAACAAGCCATACACATGTGGCGTTTGTCCGAGCGCTACCGATGCGCTGCTGACGAGTTCGTTGCCAAGCCCTTGCGTACTCTCGCTGAGTCGCCATGAATGCAGGTGCTTGGTGCGCCGCAGTCGTTGATTAAAGAGAGGTTGACGGATTTTGATGAGACGAGACTCTAAAAGCAAAGCCCCCATTTCACCGGCGGTGGGCAAACACTCAATGCGCCGCGTTTGCGCCAACATACGCGCCTCATCAGGCTGGCGAAAGTGGGACATCACCCTGCTGCGGATGTCCACACTTTTGCCAATGTACAAAGGCAGGCTGCTGTCACCCCAAAAGATATAGACCCCGGGCGCACTGGGAAGGTCTGCAAGCAAGGCTTGCTTGGTATCGCTCACAAAGGCTTGATCTTGATGCTTCGAAACCTCACCACCCCTTTGTCGTATTGCAATGCAATCGGCCCCGCTGCGCTTAAGCGGCTGTCGCGGGTGTCCACGGTTTTCTCTCCATTGAGGTAAACCACCATACGGTCACCTTTGAAAGTGATGTCATAGCTGTTCCATTGCCCGCCTGCTTTGGGCATGGGTGAAACTTTGGCCACGTCCACAATCGCGCCCGTGCCGAAACTGGGGTCGGGTCGTTGGTCGTATATATTGACCTCGTAGGCGTTGGTTGCATTGATGTTTTGCAAGTCGGTACAGCGAATGAATATGCCGCTGTTGGCGGTTGGGTCAACCCAAAAGTCAACCTTGAGTTGGAAGTCTTGGTAGCTTTGGCGGGTCACCAAAAAACCGCCGCCTAGCTCCGCTTGCAGCATGTTGTCTTGCAGTCGCCAGTTGGCGTTACCTACCGGCTTCCATTGGTTCAAGTCGCTGCCATCGAAAAGCGTGGTGTAACCAGCATCTGCTGAAGACCACTCCAACATGCCACTCATATTGCCGCAAGCATTCAGCAAAGGAATCGCTAAAACAGCTACCCAAACGGCGGCGCGGGACGACAAAGTATGTTTCTTCATAAAGGTTCCTTGGAAGGGTCAGATGCTGACAGAGACTGGGTGACTATAATTTGTTTGTCCTCATGAGCCCATTGAATTTCATCCGTACTGACATACAGGCCATGAGCGCATACGTGGTCCAGCCGGCCGCCGGCATGGTCAAGCTCGATGCGATGGAAAACCCCTACACCCTCTCACCAGACTTGCAGTCTGAGTTAGGCCGAAGGCTGGGTGCAGTGGCGCTGAACCGCTACCCCGGCCAACGCATTGACGACCTCAAAACCGCTCTCCAACGCTATGTGGACATGCCCGAAGGCTATGCGCTGATGCTGGGCAATGGCTCGGATGAACTCATTTCTTTGCTCTCCATGGCTTGTCAACAAGCTGGTGCATCTGCCTTAGCGCCCGAACCGGGCTTTGTCATGTATGCGCTCAGCACCCATTTGCAGGGACTGACTTATGTGCCGGTGAGTCTGACGCAAGACTTCGAGTTGGACGAAGCCGCCATGTCGGAGGCTATCGCCCAACACCAGCCAGCCATCGTGTATTTGGCTTACCCCAACAACCCTTCAGCCAATTTGTGGGACGCGGCGGTGATTCGCCGCCTCATCGCGCAAGTCAGCGCTTATGGCGGTTGGGTGGTGTTGGACGAGGCTTACCAGCCGTTTTCGTCTCTGACATGGTGGGACGAGATTCGCCGCGACCCCGCCGCCAACGCCCAAGTGCTGCTGATGCGTACCTTGTCCAAGTTCGGTTTGGCGGGTGTTCGCATTGGCTATATGTTGGGCCGCGCCGAGGTGATTGCGCAGATCGACAAAATTCGCCCGCCCTACAACATCAGCGTGCTCAATGCCGAATGTGCCTTGTTTGCGCTGGAGCACCAGCAGGTTTTCCAAGCGCAAGCACAAGCCATACGCTCAGAGCGCCAACGTGTCAGCGCCGCATTAGGTCAACTCAAAGGCGTGAAGGTGTTTCCCAGCCAAGCCAATATGCTCTTGGTGCGTTTTGAAGGCGCCGAGGACATTGCCACTCGCTTGTTTGAAGCTTTGCGCCAACGCGGCATTTTGGTCAAGAACGTTTCTAAAATGCATCCCTTGTTGCGCCGTTGTTTGCGCCCGTCGGTGGGTACGCCCCAAGAGAACGATGTGTTCCTCGCCGCCTTGACCGAACTTTGGACGCCCTTGGCACCTGCCTGAATTTGAAAGCCACCATGACACCACGCATTGCAGAAGTGAGCCGCGATACCAAGGAAACCCAAATCCAGGTGCGCATCAACTTGGACGGCACTGGAGAGTCCGACTTGTCCACCGGCATTGGTTTCTTCGACCACATGCTGGACCAAATCGCCCGTCACGGTTTGATCGACTTGAAGATTCACGCCAAAGGCGATTTGCACATCGACGGCCACCACACCGTGGAAGACGTGGGCATCACGCTGGGCCAAGCGTTTGCTAAAGCGGTGGGCGACAAAAAAGGCATTCGCCGCTACGGCCATGCTTATGGTCCCTTGGACGAAGCCTTGAGCCGAGTGGTGGTGGACTTCTCTGGTCGCCCCGGTCTTGAGATGCATGTGCCGTTCAAGAGCGGCAGCATCGGCAACTTCGATTCGCAACTGGCGTTTGAGTTTTTCCAAGGCTTTGTGAACCACGCTTTCGTCACCTTGCACATCGACAACCTGCGCGGCGAGAACGCCCACCACCAAGCCGAGACGGTGTTC
>CALPPP020000125.1 GCA_943325485.2 Rickettsia typhi | reverse complement strand
TGGGAAACATTGTTTCCGACCATGGGGCCTTTGCCCGTGACTTCACATACGCGTGCCATTCAGACACTCCTTTATCTAACAGCCTGTCAACAAACAGTGGTCAGGCTTTACCTCGCCAAATGGGGGGCGGTATCCCCTGGATGTTATCCACAGAGCCAAAAATTATAGCCCGAAAGCCAATCAGGGCTGAAACAGCGCTTTATTGCTCTAAAAAGCGCTGCGCATCCAAGGCCGCCATGCAACCCGTGCCCGCGCTGGTGATGGCTTGGCGGTAAATGTGGTCTTGCACATCGCCAGCCGCAAAAATCCCAGGCACACTGGTTTGGGTGGCCATGCCTTGCAAGCCGCTTTGGGTGATGATGTAACCATCTTTCATGGCCAATTGGCCCTCAAAAATGCCGGTGTTGGGCTGGTGGCCGATGGCAATAAAGCAGCCGTGTACTGCCAAGTCGCGGGTGCTGCTGTCTAAAGTGCTTTTCAAACGCACACCGGTCACACCAGAGGCGTCTCCCAAAACCTCGTCCAACACGCTATGGACTTCCAACACAATCTTGCCTGCTTGAACCTTGTCCATGAGCTTGTCGATCATGATGGCTTCGGCTTTGAATTTATCGCGGCGGTGAATCAGGTGCACTTTGGTCGCAATATTGGAGAGGTAGAGCGCTTCTTCCACTGCGGTGTTGCCCCCGCCCACGACGCAGCACACTTGGTCACGGTAGAAAAAACCATCGCAGGTAGCGCAACCTGACA
The DNA here is from genome assembly GCA_943325485.2 of Rickettsia typhi. Lineage (GTDB taxonomy): Bacteria > Pseudomonadota > Gammaproteobacteria > Burkholderiales > Burkholderiaceae_C > Limnohabitans. Next base: position 4,167 of record CALPPP020000125.1, on the reverse strand, counting down.
CACCACGGCCCATGAAGGTTTGCTCTGAGGGCAGTCCAAGGTATTTGGCGGAGGCGCCCGTGGCGATGATGAGCGCGTCACAGGTGTAGGTGCCGCTGTCACCGATCAAGGTGAAAGGACGTTTTGAAAAATCTACCTTGTTGATGTGATCAAACACCATCTGGGTGTTAAAGCGCTCTGCGTGTTCCAAAAAACGCTGCATCAGGTCGGGGCCTTGTACGCCGTGCACATCGGCCGGCCAGTTGTCCACCTCGGTGGTGGTCATGAGTTGCCCGCCTTGGGCCATGCCGGTGATGAGTGTGGGTTTGAGGTTAGCGCGGGCGGCATAAACCGCGGCTGTGTATCCGGCAGGGCCGGAGCCCAAAATAAGTACTTTGCTGTGTTGGGGGGAGGTCATGGAATAGAAGGGTCAGAGCCTAGAGCGTGTGCAAAAGTGCGTCACGGGAAGTCATAATTTTAGGGCTAGCCGCCATTGCCTGCTTGGACGCTCCTGTTAAGCTTCGTTCCTGTCATGACTTATTCGTTAAATACTCTCAACAATACGCGTGAAAAACCACCCGAGATGACGGGCTGGCAGCGATTTATCCAAGAAATTGCTTTGGCTGTTGGGTTTGTGGTTTTGCTTTTTTGGCTGTTGGCCATCGTCAGCCATTCTGCGCTGGACCCCGCATGGACGACCTCAGGTTCAAACCCCCATATCCGCAACTGGGGCGGACGCATAGGCGCCGCTGTCAGCGATTTGTCTTTTTTCTTGCTGGGTTATTCAGTGTTTTGGTGCTATTTGGCAGGCTTGGTCAGTTGGTTGTCTGCCTTGGCCAATCGTTTGCGCAGCGAAGAAGACGTGGTGGCGGACCCCCACATTTGGCGATTGACGCGCTGGGCATTTTGGAGCGGCTTGGTGATGCTGCTGCTCTCCAGCACAGGTTTGGAATTCACCCGCCTTTACCGCTTTGAAAGTCAATTGCCCGGCCACCATGCAGGTGGTGTGTTGGGTTACTTGGTGGGCAGTACCGCCAACAGTTGGCTAGGTTTCAATGGTTCTGGCCTGGTGTTCATCGTCTTCATGGTCATTGGTTTGTCGTGGGTGTTTCGTTTTTCTTGGATTGAACTCGCTGAAAAAATGGGCTCGGCGATAGATGGTTTGATTCAACAGCAGCGCGAGAAGCGAGAGATTGCCCAAGACTTAGCCCTTGGCGAAGCAGCCGCACGTGCTCGTGAAAAAGACATGGTCTGGGAGCGTGATGAAAACGCCGACATTCCCGTGCACCCCGTTCGAATTGTGGTGGAGCCCGAGCCCGCACCTACCAAAAGTGAGCGTGTTGCGCGAGAGCGGCAAAAACCCTTGTTCAATGATTTACCCGACTCTCGCTTGCCGCAGGTGGAGTTGCTTGATGCATCGCAACTCAAGCTAGACCCCGTGGACGCCGAAACGATTGAGTTCACCAGTCGCTTGATAGAGAAGAAATTGCGTGACTTTGGCGTAGAGGTCAAAGTGCTGGCTGCCGCCCCTGGCCCTGTGGTGACCCGCTATGAAATTGAACCTGCGACAGGCGTCAAAGGCTCGCAAGTGGTGAACTTGGCCAAGGATTTGGCGCGCTCCCTCAGCATGGTGTCGATACGCGTGGTGGAAACCATTCCAGGTAAAAACTTCATGGCGCTGGAGTTACCCAACAGCAAACGTCAAACCATTCGCTTGAGCGAAATTTTGGGCTCATCGGTTTATAACGAGGCCAAGTCCATGCTCACCATGGGTCTGGGTAAAGACATTGGCGGCAATCCTGTGGTGGCTGATTTGGCCAAGATGCCGCATGTGTTGGTGGCCGGTACCACGGGTTCGGGCAAGTCGGTCGGTATCAATGCCATGATTTTGTCGCTGCTCTACAAGGCCGAAGCACGCGATGTGCGTATGTTGATGATCGATCCCAAGATGCTGGAGATGTCGGTGTATGAGGGCATACCGCATTTGTTGGCACCGGTTGTCACCGACATGAGACAAGCTGCCAATGGCTTGAATTGGTGTGTCGGCGAAATGGAGCGACGCTACAAGCTGATGAGCAAACTCGGTGTTCGCAACTTGGCTGGCTACAACCACAAACTGGATGAAGCCAAAGAGCAAGGGCAGTCCTTAACGAACCCTTTCAGCCTTACGCCCGACGACCCCGAGCCGCTGGACCGTTTGCCCCACATCGTGGTGGTGATCGATGAGTTGGCCGACCTGATGATGGTGGTGGGCAAAAAGATTGAAGAGTTGATTGCGCGGTTGGCGCAAAAGGCCCGAGCGGCCGGTATCCATTTGATTCTCGCTACGCAACGTCCCAGCGTGGATGTGATCACGGGTTTGATCAAAGCCAACATTCCCACACGCATCGCGTTTCAGGTGAGCAGCAAAATCGACAGCCGCACCATCCTTGACCAAATGGGCGCAGAAGCATTGCTGGGTATGGGTGATATGTTGTACCTGCCCAGTGGCACTGGCTTTCCCATACGTGTGCATGGCGCTTTTGTCAGCGATGACGAAGTACACCGTGTTGTCAGCTATCTGAAAACCCAAGGTGAGCCCAATTACATCGAAGGTGTGCTCGAAGGTGGCACGGTGGATGGCGGCTCAGAAGGCCCCGATTTGTTTGGCGATATTGCAGGCGAAAAAGACCCGCTCTACGACCAAGCAGTAGAGGTGGTATTGAAGAACCGAAAAGCCAGTATCTCGCTGGTGCAACGCCACTTGAAGATTGGCTACAACCGTGCTGCCCGTTTGGTAGAAGACATGGAAAAAGCTGGCTTGGTCAGCTCAATGAGCACCAACGGACAGCGCGAAATTTTGGTGCCTACACGCGCAGAATGAGTATCTCAATTCGCCTCACCATCACAGCTGCCTTGTGTTTTGCCGTGGGCGTGGCGCATGCCGACAGCATGGATTCCTTGGCGCAATTTTTGAAGTCCACCCGCAGCTGGCGGGCCGATTTTGTGCAAGTGGTTACTGCACCCGCCAAAGAAGGCAGGCCCACCCGACCCAAAACATCTTCAGGTGTTTTCGCTTTCATCCGCCCCAGTGTTTTCCGTTTTGATTACAACAAACCTTATGTGCAAAACATCGTCGCCGATGGTCAGCAACTTTGGTTGTTTGATACCGATTTAAACCAAGTCACGGTGCGTAACCAAGCGCAGACTTTGGGCAGCACACCGGCAGCTTTGATTGCCTCTGCGCAAGACATTGCCTCACTCAGCAAAGAGTTTTCTTTGAAGTCAGCGCCCTCAGAAGAGGGTGTGGATTGGGTGATAGCCACCCCCAAAATCAAAGACGCTGGCTTGCAAACCGTTCGCATTGGTTTGCGTATGGAAGCAGGGCAGGCGGTATTGAGCCAACTCGATATCGTGGACGCTTTTGGCAATCGTTCAGAAATTCGATTTAACCGTGTCGAAGTCAACCCTGCCAACCTCACCATGGCGTATTTCACTTTTGTGCCACCCAAGGGGGTGGACGTGGTGCGACCTTGAACCACACGCCACTGGCCGAGCGGCTGCGCCCGCGCAGCTTGGGCGAGGTGATCGGTCAGCAGCAGGTGTTGGGCGAGGGCATGGCCCTGCGGGTGGCGTTTGAATCGGGTCAGCCCCACAGCTGCATTTTGTGGGGACCGCCAGGGGTGGGCAAAACCACCATCGCACGGTTGATGGCCGATGCGTTTGATGCACAGTTCTTGGCCATCAGCGCGGTGTTGGGCGGGGTGAAAGAAATCCGTGAAGCGGTGGACAAGGCGCTGGCCGAGCGCGATTCGCTGGCCCCCAAGCGCACCATCGTGTTTGTCGACGAGGTGCACCGTTTCAACAAAAGCCAGCAAGACGCGTTTTTGCCGCATGTGGAGTCGGGGCTGTTCACCTTCATTGGCGCGACCACCGAGAACCCTTCTTTTGAAGTGAACTCGGCGCTGTTGTCCCGGGCCGCAGTGTATGTGTTGCAGCCTTTGTCGGAAGTCGATTTGGCGCACATCATCGACAAGGCCCACGCTATCCAAGCTGTGCCTGCCTTGGACGACGATGCCCAAGCGCGATTGATTGCCTATGCCGATGGCGATGCACGTCGTTTGCTCAACACCTTGGAGACCTTGGCGGTGGCGGCCCAGCACGAAAAGTTGGCGCAGGTCAGTGACGCTTGGTTGATGAAGGTGCTGG
>CALPPP020000124.1 GCA_943325485.2 Rickettsia typhi | reverse complement strand
GCAGTTTGAACCCAAGGACCCGCTCTGATATGAAGTTTCTTGTTGATTTTTTCCCTATCGCCCTGTTTTTTGTGACTTTCAAATTAGCAGGTATTTACGTTGCCACGGGTGTGGCGATTGCGGCCACCTTGCTGCAAATTGGCTGGCTGCACTTTCGCAACGGCAAAGTTGAAGCCATGCAGTGGGTCAGTTTGGTCATCATTGTGTTGTTTGGCGGTGCAACCCTGGTGTTTCACGACGACACCTTCATCAAATGGAAGCCCACGGTGCTGTACTGGCTGATGGGAGGCGCCTTGGTGCTGGGACACTGGGTGATGAAGCGCAATTTTTTACAAAGCGTGATGGGTGGGCAACTCGAACTGCCCGACACAGTATGGCTGCGGTTGCTATGGGCTTGGACTGGTTTTTTTGTCTTGATGGGTGTGCTCAACCTGTGGGTCGCCTATAACTTTGACCTCGATACGTGGGTGAGTTACAAACTGTTTGGCGGCATGGGTTTGATGCTGGTGTTTGTGGTCATACAAGCTTTTTACCTTAGTCGCTACATCAAGTCCGACGAAGCAACTCCCGAAGAAACACCATGAACATCAGTGCTGATCAATTAGAGCGTGCCTTGCGCGAGAAACTCAAACCGTTCACGCTGGACATCGTGGATGAAAGTGCCGACCATGCAGGGCACAGTGGCTCAGACGGCACAGGGCAAGGCACCCACTTCAGGGTGCGTATTGGCTGCGCTGGCTTCAATGGCCTCACAAGAGTGGCCAAACATCGGCTTGTGTATGATGCGCTGCAAGCATTTATTGCTCAGGGTCTTCACGCTCTGGCCATTGAAATTGTCGACCCCGCCATCTAATATTTTGAAAGACCCCTTCATGAGATTTTCTTTTCTTCCCACCGTTGTCGCTGCAGCGGTTTTAAGTTTGTCAAGCACGGCTTTGTTGGCCCAAAACGTGGCCATCGTCAACGGCAAGGCTGTGCCCAAAACCCGTTTGAACATGTTGGCTGCTCAGGTAGAGCGCTCTGGCCGCTCCGTCACGCCTGACATGGAGCAACAGTTGCGCGAAGAAGTCATCATGCGCGAAATCTTCATGCAAGAAGCAGAAAAACAAGGCTTGGAAGGTTCTGACGACTACAAAATGCAGTTGGAAATTGCCAAGCAAAGCATTCTGATTCGTGAGTTGTTCGCCCTGTACCAAAAAGCCAACCCCATCACGGATGCCGACGTTAAAGCGGAATACGACAAGTTTGTGGCCAGCACCGGCGGCAAAGAGTACCGTTCACGTCATATCTTGGTGGAAAAAGAAGAACAAGCCAAGGCCATCATTGCCAGCCTGAAAAAAGGCGGCAAGTTTGAAGACATCGCCAAAAAGCAATCCAAGGACCCAGGCTCAGGTGCCAACGGTGGCGACCTCGATTGGGCCAACCCCAGCAGCTTTGTCAAAGAATTTTCACTAGCCATGGTGGCGTTGAAAAAAGGCCAAGTGACTGACACCCCTGTGAAAACCCAGTTTGGTTTTCACATCATCCGCTTAGATGACACACGCGACACACCTGTGCCTAAGTTTGATGATGTCAAAGCTCAAATCTCGCAACAAATGCAACAAGGCAAATTGTCCGAATACCAGCAATCCTTGCGCGAGAAAGCCAAGATCGAATAAAGCTGGTTTGCGCCACCAAGGAAAAACCCTCTTTCGAGGGTTTTTTTACTTCAGCTTGTCTTTGAGGATGTGCGCCAAGCTGAAGGTTTCGCTGCTCAAGAGCTTGGAAGTTCGTATTTTTTCAAACTCGTTCAAGATGCTGGCGGCGTCCGTGTGGTTGAGCAGCAGCAACTTGATCACCGACTCTAATTTATGTTGAACCAAGTTGGTTTTGGCCAAGGCCTTGTCTGCATTTGCGCTATTTTCCGCATGATCCGCCATGCGCTTGGCATGAGCGGGGTCATGCTGATCATTGGCAACATCTTGGCTGCTTTTGCCTCCAACCACGGCCAAACCGGTTGCAGCATGATGGCTTTCCTGCAGGCCGTGAATGAGTAAATTCAAGTCGAGTTTGAGTTGCTCGGCCAAATCCACCAAGGCGTACAAGGTATCAGCTAATTCTCGATCGCGGGTAATGCTCATATATTTTTTGATCCTACATTAAATTTGTCAAATATCAATTTACCCAAACTCGGGCATTGCGCCATACATGCATCCACGGGCTGAATTCTGTCGAGGCGTCAGACATACCTTGAGGGGTATAACTGAATTGCAGTGGGCGGAACACCCGTTCAGGGTGCGGCATCATGGCGGTGAACCTGCCATCGGCGGTCGTCACTGCCGTTAAACCACCCGGGCTGCCGTTGGGGTTCAAGGGATAGACCTCGGTAGGCTGACCGTGGTTGTCCACAAAGCGCATGGCAGCCAGCGCCTGCCCTGCATGGCCTCGCTTGGCAAAATTGGCAAAGCCTTCGCCGTGCGCTACAGCAATTGGGGCTCGCAAGCCGGCCATGCCTTTGAAGAACAAGCTGGGCGACTCCAATACCTCGACCATGGACAAGCGGGCTTCAAAGCGCTCGCTTTGGTTGTGGGTGAAACGTGGCCAGTGCTGCGCACCAGGAATGATGTCGGCCAACTCGGCAAACATTTGGCAACCGTTGCACACGCCCAAACCAAAGGTGTCGCCGCGCTGGAAAAACGCTTGAAACTGGGCGTTCAAACCTTCATGGAAGGTGATGCTGCGCGCCCACCCTACCCCCGCGCCCAAGGTGTCGCCGTAGCTGAAGCCACCGCAAGCCACCAAGCCTTGAAAGTCTTTGAGGTTTGCCCTGCCTTGTTGCAAATCGGTCATGTGAACGTCGTAAGCCTCAAAACCGGCCTCGGTGAAGGCGTAGGCCATCTCCACATGGGAGTTCACGCCCTGCTCACGCAGCACCGCCACACGGGGCTTGGCCTTGTGTACAGAGGGCGACGCGGGAGGGTTATGCCATCCCAGTGGCAAGTGCAGATGCAGACCGGGGTCCGCAGGGTCCCCCGCGGCGGCGTGCTCTTGGTCAGCAGTGAGTGGGTTGTCACGCTCACGGGCAATCTTCCAGCTGACGCTGTCCCACACCTGCTGCAGATCATGCAGGTCAGCGCAAAAAATCTCTTTAGCGTCACGCCACACGCTGACCACAGGCGCTGGGCTGCTGCGGGTTTTGCCAATCACATGGCTGTGGGCTGACAAACCATGTTGCCGCAGCACTTGCATCACTTTGTCACGCTGCGCGGTGGCGACTTGAACCACCACACCCAGCTCTTCGTTGAACAAGGCTTGCAGGCTGAGTTCTTCACGTCGGGCACCTACTTGCTGTGCCCAGTTTTTGCTGTCGCCATGGTCGGCGCGGCTGTCGCTGAGCCCATCGCCTTCGGTGACCAGAAGATCAATATTCAGGTCCACACCCACACGCCCTGCAAAAGCCATTTCGCAGACCGTGGTCCACAGGCCGCCGTCGCTCTTATCGTGATAAGCCAGCAGCAAACCTTGTTGGCGCAAATCGTTAACGGCATGCACCAATTGCAGCAGGTCTTGCGCATCGTCCAAGTCGGGCGTGTCCCCGCCGCCTTGGTTCAAGATTTGCGCCAAGATGCTCCCACCCATGCGCTTGTGGCCACGGCCCAAATCGATCAACACCAAGCTGCTGTCCATACCGGCTTGCAACTGCGGCGTGAGGTTGCCTCTCACATCGTCCAAAGCAACAAATGCGGTGACGATCAAGCTGACCGGCGAGGTGACTTTTTGCTCTTGACCCGCATCGCTCCAGCGGGTTCGCATGGACAAGCTGTCTTTGCCCACAGGAATAGAAATACCCAAAGCGGGACACAGTTCCAACCCCACCGCCTTGACGGTGTCGTACAAGGCGGCGTCCTCGCCCACTTCACCGCAAGCGGCCATCCAGTTGGCTGACAGCTTGACTTTGTCCAATTGAAACGGTGCGGCCAACAAATTCGTGATGGCCTCGGCCACCGCCATGCGCCCTGAAGCTGCGGGGTTGAGTGCGGCAATCGGGGTGCGCTCGCCCATGCTCATGGCCTCGCCGGCATGGCCCGCAAAGTCGGCCAAGGTGATGGCGCAATCGGCCACCGGCACTTGCCATGGGCCCACCATGGGGTCGCGGTGGCTCAAGCCGCCCACGGTGCGGTCGCCAATCGTCACCAAAAACCGTTTGCTCGCTACCGTCGGATGCGCCAAGACCTGAATGACGGCGTCTTGCAAACGCACATCGGTCAGGTTCAAAGGCGGTGAACTGCGCTGAACACGAACCACGTCGCGGTGCATCTTGGGCGGTTTGCCCAGCAACACCTCCAGCGGCATATCGACAGGGGAAGTGCTTGACCCGTCTTTCACCACCAACTGCGGCTTGGCAGAGGCCTTGCCCACCACAGAGAACGGACAGCGTTCACGCTGGCAAAAGAACTCAAACTGAGGCAAAGAAGTGGGGTCAATGGCCAGCACATAACGCTCTTGGCTTTCGTTGCTCCATATTTCCCGTGCCGACATGCCCGACTCTTCCAAATGCACTTGGCGCAAATCAAACCGCGCTCCGCGACCTGCGTCATTGACCAACTCGGGAAAGGCGTTGGACAAGCCCCCTGCCCCCACGTCGTGGATGGCCAAGATGGGCGACATCATGCCCAGCGCATTGCAATGGTTGATCACCTCTTGGGCACGCCGCTGAATTTCGGGGTTGCCGCGTTGCACCGAATCAAAATCGAGGGCTACGCTGTTGCTGCCACTGGCCAAGGAGCTGGCCGCGCCTCCGCCCATGCCAATGTGCATCCCAGGGCCACCCAATTGAATCAATAAAGTCCCTGGGGGAAATTCGATTTTCCGGGTGAGTTCGCGCTGCACCACGCCCAAACCGCCGGCGATCATGATGGGTTTGTGGTAGCCGCGTTGCACGCCATC
>CALPPP020000123.1 GCA_943325485.2 Rickettsia typhi | reverse complement strand
CGCCCCAAGGCTTGGGCGATGACTTCGCCCATCTTGAGCGCAGTACCCGAAGGGGCGTCCACTTTATGGCGGTGATGGGCTTCAATGATTTCAATGTCGTAGTCTGTGGCCAAAGCCACAGCAGCCATCTCCAACAACTTCAAAGTAACGTTCACGCCCACGCTCATATTAGGCGCCATGACGATGGCAATATCTCGGCTGGCAGCTTGTATGTCGGCTTTTTGTGCATCGCTAAAACCCGTGGTGCCAATCACCATCTTCACACCGAGTTCACGGCACACTTTGACATGCGCCATGGTGCCTTCAGGCCGGGTAAAGTCGATCAATACATGTGCGTTTTGCAAACCGACGTGCAGATCTGATTGAATCACCACACCACTGGCTTGTCCTAAAAAACCCGTCGCATCATTGCCATTAAACACACTGTCAACAACATCCAAAGCACCCACCAATTGACAATCAGCAGCCTCAGTCAGTGCTTGGGCCAACATTTGGCCCATGCGCCCACTGGCGCCAGCAATAGCCACACGATGGGTTTGGGTGGTAGACATTGTCATAGAGGCTTAGGGTGCTTCAAGCGGTGGATAGATTTTGTCTGGGGGTGGCGCAGCAGGTTTGAGCGTCGCGTTGACAGGTGCAGGAGCACTCTTTTGAAACTTCTCCAGCTCTTTGCTTGTAGCCTCTAAGCGTGGCACCACTTTTCTGTCTTCAGGCACCGCAATACGCTCGGCAAACTCGGATTCGCTGGGCAAATCGTCGCCTTCAAAGCGAATATACAAATCATCTTTAAAGTAAACCGACAGCTGACGTTGCTGTGGCTGCGTACCTTTGCGCACAATCGTGAACGCATAGTCCCAGCGATCTGAGTGGAAAACACTGGCGATCAGGGGTGTGCCCAAAATATCCTTGACTTGGTTGCGGCTCATGCCCACACGCAAAGCCTGGACTTGCTCTTTAGAGACAAAGTTGCCTTGCACCACTTCCACCCGATAAGGAGTGACTTTTCGAATCGCACGCGCCACGGGGTCGTCTATGGTGGAACACGCCGACAACAGCAAGGAAGCAGCGGTCACACACAAGGCCATTGTCTGGCGCAAAAGAGTCATGGTGGGCAATGGGCAAGTTATGATGGAAACATTGTAACGATGGGTCCCTCACCCGCCCGCCACTTCGCAACAGGAAGCACGCATGTCCTCCATTGACGGCTTAAAAAACACGGGCCTCAAAGCCACGGTGCCGCGTTTAAAAATTTTGGAACTTTTCCAAAAAAGCGGGCAACGGCATATGAGCGCCGAGGACGTTTACCGTTTCGCGCTGGAGGAGCGTGCCGATATTGGTCTGGCTACTGTCTACCGCGTACTGATGCAGTTTGAGCAAGCCGGTATTTTGTCGCGCAGTCAATTTGAGGGCGGCAAGTCCGTCTATGAGCTCAACCAAGGCCAACACCATGACCACTTGGTGTGTCTGGATTGCGGCCGCGTTGAAGAGTTTTACGACGCAAGCATTGAGCAACGGCAACACGATATCGCACAAGCCAAGGGTTTCGAAATTGCCGACCACGCCCTTAGCTTGTATGCGCACTGTAAGCGCTCGCCTTGCCCTTACAGGTTAGCCTGATTTTTTTGCTCGTCGAGCATGGCCTGTCGGTGGCGATGGACAAATTTATCGTAGGTATCGATACCTCGTAATTGCAAAATCGTGTTGCGTACAGCCGCTTCGACCAGAACCGCGATGTTGCGACCCGCTACCACCTGAATCACCACTTTGCGCACGGGTATGCCCAGCACATCTTGGGTCAGGGGTTCATGCGGCAGTCTTTCGTAATCGCGCTCTAAGGTTTCTTTGCGCACCAAATGCACAATCAACTTAAGTCGCATTTTCCGGCGCACCGCAGTTTCACCAAATATGGCTTGAATGTCTAGCAAACCAATGCCGCGCACTTCTAACAAGTTTTGCAACAACTCGGGGCAACGCCCCTCAATCGTGGTTTGGTTGATGCGGTACAGATCCACCGCATCGTCGGCCACCAAGCCATGCCCTCGAGAAATCAACTCCAAGCCCAACTCACTTTTACCCAAACCAGACTCGCCAGTAATCACCACGCCCATGCCCAGAATGTCTAAAAACACCCCATGCAAAGTGGTGCGGTCCGCAAAATGCTTGGACAAATAAGCACGCAGCAAATCTATGACAAAGGCTGAGGATTCGGTGGTGGCAAAAAGCGGGATTTGCGCTTCTTCGCACATCTTGAGCAAGGGTGGGGGCGGCGTTTGACCATCTGCCACCACCAGCACCGGGGGTTCAAGCGTGACGATGCGCCCAATTCGGCGCTCGGTATCGACCAAGGGACTGTTGTTGAGGTAACGAATTTCACGCTCGCCCAGTACCTGCAAACGGTAGGGGTGTATGTAGTTGAGGTAGCCCACCAAGTCGGCACCCGAGCGTGCCATGCGGACCGCCACTTCATCAAAATGACGCTCCGAGGCACCCTGCCCCGCTATCCATTGCCACTCAAGCTTTTCTCTGAAGTCTTCAAACAAGACATCTGCGCTGACAGCGGTGGGTTTCAAGGGCTTGGTTCAGACCGTGAGTGTGGATTGCCAAGCGACGATGAGTTGATGCAAGTCTTGCGCGTCGCTGGACTTCTTGAGACGCTCGCGCAAAGAGGTGTCACTCAGCATCTCGGCAATTTCGGAAAGAATTTCCAAATGTTTTTGGGTGGATGCTTCTGGAACCAGCAAAAAGAACAACAAGCACACGGGTTGCTCATCGGGTGCATCAAACCCAATGGGTTGGCTCAAACGAAAAACCGCTGCCAGCGGCGACTTCATGCCCTTGATGCGACCATGCGGAATGGCCACGCCATGACCCAGGCCTGTTGACCCTAAGCGCTCACGGGCAAACAAGCTGTCCGCGACCAAGGCGCGGTTAAGCCCATGCAAGTTTTCAAACAGCAAACCGGCTTCTTCAAAAGCACGTTTTTTGCTGGTGACGTCTACCTGCACAAGGGCTTGTGCAGAAGGCAAGATGGCAGAGAGTCTGTTCATATTGGGGTGCTGATTATGCACCGCTTAGCCCTGTCAAGCTAGGGTATATATTTAATTATTTAGTTTTAAAAAAGTTGTTTTTTGCATGAAAAAGCCACCTGTGAGGCAGGTGGCTTGGCTGTTGAATAGGCTGGCTGACTTAGGCCATCTGCTCGCGTTTGGGGCTGGTGTGGCCATGGTCTTGCAAGCGGTCTTTGTGGCGCACCACTTGCCTGTCCAATTTGTCGACCAACTCATCGACCGCCGCGTACAAGTCCTCGCTGCAAGACTCCGCAAACAAATCGCTGCCTTTGACATGGATATTGCATTCAGCTCGCTGCCTGCGCTCTTTCTCTTTTTGCTTTTCGATGCTGAGGATCACGCGCACATCGACCACTTGGTCGAAATGCCGGTTGATGCGATCGAGTTTTTGGGTGACATAGCCGCGCAGGGCTGGGGTGACTTCAAGATGATGACCGCTGATCGTCAAATTCATACGACTCCTCCAGAAAAGTACCTGACTGTTTTATCAAGCAACATGCCAGACAGAAGACAGGCACCCCCACTATGCGCTGAGTTTCGTTAAAAAGCAATTCCCCTGAGCGGCGACCAGCTTGTCTAAGGCAAGTCAGGGGAAAAGGCCTGCTTAAGCCAAGGAATTCGAGGGAGCGCTGTGCATTTCCACACGCCTTGAAAGCCATAAAGCCAGCAAGGTTGAAGCCATGCCCACCAAGGCGCAAAGCCAAAAGTGGGTGACGTGACCGTTGGCATCGCGCTGAATAAGCACCCCGCCAAGCCAAGACGCCAGTCCGATGGAGACGGACTGAAAAGCGCCGTTAAGGGACATGAATGTGCCCCGCCACTGGGGCTGGGCGGCCGAGGTCAGCATGGCCATGCCAGGGATCATCCGAGCATTCATGCAAAAAAAGAAACCTGCAAACACAATCAGAACCAAAGGCAGGGGGGCTGGTTGCATCAAGGTAGTGATGGTCATGGGCACGATGGCCAACAGCAGCATGCGTTGAAACATTTTTCGCTTGCCCACCCGGTCACTCAGGCGGCCAATCCACCTTGCAGTCAGCAAGGTCACGGTTCCGCCACACAAATAGATATAGGGGATTTCGTCCAATGTAAGTACATGATTGGCTTGGGTGTAAATGGTGATGTAGGGAATGATGGTAAAGCCTGCAAACATCATCGCAGCCGACATCCATAAAGCTCTGCGGTGATTGGGGTCCGCCCATACCTGCTGCATCGCATAAGAGACTTGTTGACCCTGCGCCTTAGCCACATGCGCATCAAGTCGAGGCAAACAGATCACGGCCATCACACCAACGATGGCACACACCGCTGCAATTGCAAAAAAAGGACTGTGCCAACCGCCCATATTGGCCAAAAACAAGCCACTGGGAACACCCACCACGGTCGCCATGGCAAACGATGTCATCACAAAGCCAGTTGCGCGTCCACGTCGCTCAAATGGAATCACATCCCCAATCACCGTTTGCGTCATAGCAGACAAGATGCCGCCAAAAGTGCCTGCTGCGATACGCGAGGCCATTAACAAGCCGTAGCTTGGCGCCAAGGCACAGGCAAGCGTTGTCAAACCGAACAACAAGTAAAGCACCAAGAGCAAACGTTTGCGCTCGAATCGATCAACAAAAGAGGCTGCCAACAGCCCTGATGCACCTGCGGCAAAGGTGTAGGCCGACACCAAAAAGCCAAATTGCGCATCGTTGATGGAAAACAAGTCACGCAACTGAGGACCCAAGGGCATGATGATCATGAAATCCAGCACATGGGTGAACTGGATACCGGCCAAGGTAAGCAATAGCCAAAATTCACGGCGCGGCGTCAAAACTGTATGCATAAAAGTGTGGTGACAAACCCGACACTCTAACAGTCCGAT
>CALPPP020000122.1 GCA_943325485.2 Rickettsia typhi | reverse complement strand
GTTTTTTGTTTTGGGTACCTATCAACGCCGCCAACGGTAATAGCCTAAGCCAAAGTTAAAGGTAAATGGCAGAGGATGGCTGTAATAGTAGGGTGGCGAATACGGCAGAACATAGACGGGGTTGGCCAATACCTGCGGCGCTTGCTGCAAGTAAATGACTTGCGGCGCAGGTGGCAAAGGCGGCGCCGATGTTGAGGCGGAATAAGCGGGCGAGATTTGCAGTGTGACGGAAGGACCTGGGTCATAGGGCATTTGAACCGTGTACTGCTTACCTGCATAGTCATACACCACATTGAACATGGTGAGCATGATGACTTCGCCATTGCTGTTCAAAGTATTGGACGGCGACAAGGTGGGGGTGCTGGCGATGACACGGGCTTGCTCTTGCGACCAAGCGGCCGCTGCAGTCCAACATAGGACAAACAGCAAAAAACGAAGAAAGGATGAAAAGTACATAGAGGTCTTGGTTGTAAGTTGATTTATGCCATTCGCAGCAAATCAGCAGCCTTCTCCGCCAACATGACAGTGGCTGCATTGGTGTTGCCGCTGACCAGCGTAGGCATGACCGAAGCATCGACCACCCGCAAACCAGCCACCCCTTTGACGCTCAACTGGGGATCGACCACAGCCATAAGGTCATAGGCTGCACCCATCTTGCACGTACCCACCGGGTGGTAAATCGTGTCAGCACGCTGGCGAATATAAGTCTCCCATTGCGCGTCGGTTTGTATGTCTGCGGTGTAAATTTCTTTGCCTCGGTAGGCTTGAAGAGCCGGCGCTTGCATGATGGTGCGTAATTTCTTGACACCCTCCACCATCAAGGCCGTGTCTCTGTCGTCGCTCAGGAAAGCCGGGTCTATCAAGGGTGCGTCCAGCGGGTCACGGCTTTGCAAACCCACACTGCCACGCGAATGCGGTCTGAGCACACACACATGGCATGAGTAACCATAGCCCCAATGCAGGCTTCGGGCATGGTCTTCAACACGCGCCACCACAAAATGAAATTGAATATCGGGTCGCTGAGCGTCAGGTGCGCAGCGCACAAATGCGCCAGCTTCCGCATAAGGCGTTGCAACCAAGCCGGTGCCATCTTTGCGCCATTGATGGATACCTTTGAGGAGTTGCCAAGCAGCACCGGGGGCAATGCCCAGCACATCGCTCCTTAAAGAGTGGTAAGCCAAAGTGACATCCAAATGGTCTTGCAAATTAGCGCCTACACCAGGTAAATCGTTTTTGACTTGAATGCCCATGGACTGCAACATTGCGGCTGGACCGATGCCGCTGAGCATCATCAGTTGAGGCGATTGAAAAGCACCAGCACACAAGACCACCTCTGCTTTAGCGTGAACCTGCAGTGCGTGAGAACCACGTCGGTAGGCCACACCGCTGATGCGTTGCTCATCCCACAGGAGTTCGGTCGCATGGGCACCCGTGATGACCGTGAGATTAGGGCGTTGTGCCATGATGGGATGCAAATAGCCCGCTGCCACTGAACACCGCTCCCCATTGCGCTGGTCATCCCAAAATTGGGTGACCTGATGCAAACCAGCGCCTTCTTGGTCAGGGCCATTGAAATCCTCGTTCAGTGCAATGCCGCATTGCTGAGCTGCTTCAATCCATGCCGCAGATACCGAACGGGGTGACTGCTGAAACGCCACCGACAAAGGCCCGCCTGTGCCGTGCCATTCACTGTTGCCACGTTGGTTGTTTTCAGCACGCTTGAAGTAGGGCAATACATCGTTAAAGCCCCAGCCCTCACAGCCCAAGTCACGCCAGCCGTCAAAGTCTTCACGCTGACCGCGCACATACAACATGGCATTGATGGCACTAGAGCCACCCAAAGCTTTGCCCCGAGGTTGGTAGCCGCGGCGACCATTCAGACCCACTTGGGGGGTGGTTTCAAAAGCCCAGTTGTTGACCTTCAAAGGCTTGCCAGGCAGCATGATGGCTGCCGCCATGGGGGCGCGTATGAGCACATCACGACCATCGCCGCCAGCTTCTAATAAACACACACTGACAAGTGGATCGGTACTTAAGCGGTTGGCCAAGGTGGCGCCAGCGGAGCCGCCGCCCACAATCACATAGTCAAATTGGGGGGCGGTCATCCCATGCGGGCTGTGCGCAATTGCAAGGAGAAGTCCCGCAAAGCTGCCACGCCGCTTTCCTCTGCGCGTTTGCACCAAGCTTGTAATTCCAAGGCTAACTGTGCTCGACTGGCATGGGTGTTGAGCCAGAGTTGGCGCAACTCTTCACGCATACGCACCATGGTGTCTACATCGGGCAGGGTGGCACGGGCTTGGGCCAAAAGTGCACGGAATTGCTCGGGTACTTGCACCTCATCGCGGTGCATCCAACGCCGCGCCGCGATCAACACCGCTTCAGTAGGCAGCTTGGGTAGGCTGGCCACCTCTTGCTTCAAAGCCAGCTTGAGTTGTGCGGCAAAACCAGCCATCACCTCGTAGCGGTTGGCAATCAAGGCTTCCAAGGTTTTTTCATCTGCGACTGGCTTGGCTTGGGCGTAGTGAAGTTTGGGTGGCGTTTTTTTCACACTGGCCAAACCCAGTGTTTCCAATACACGGATGTACAACCAACCAATATCGAACTCGTAAGGCTTGACAGACAACTTGGCTGATGTGGGGTAAGTGTGGTGGTTGTTGTGCAACTCTTCGCCACCAATGAGGATGCCCCAAGGCGAGATATTGGTGCTGGCATCGGGTGCTTCGAAATTGCGGTAGCCCCAGTAATGACCGATGCCATTGATGACACCAGCTGCCGTGACAGGAATCCACATCATTTGAACCGCCCAGATGGTGGCCCCAATGGCACCAAACAAAACCAAATCAATGATCAACATGACACCCAAACCTTGCCACGAAAAACGCGAATACAAATGGTGCTCGATCCAGTCGTCAGGCGTGCCGTGGCCGTATTTGCGCAAGGTTTCTTGATTTGCCGCTTCTTGGCGGTACAGCTCTGCCCCTTGCCAAAACACTTTGCGAATGCCAAAAATTTGCGGGCTGTGCGGGTCTTCCTCGGTTTCACATTTAGCGTGGTGTTTGCGGTGAATGGACGCCCACGCTTTGGTCGTCATCCCCGTGGTCAGCCAAAGCCAAAAGCGGAAGAAATGCGCAGGCAGCCAATGCAAATCTAAAGAGCGGTGCGCTTGGTGACGATGCAAATAAATGGTGACCGCTGCAATGGTGACATGGGTCATGGCCAGGGTGAAGAGCACCAACTGCCAGCCACTTAGTTGCCATGTGCCATAGGCCAACCAATTCAACACTGCATCCAACCAAGGCCAAGAGGGCAAAACCATAAAAATCCTTTATTACTTAAGCTGAGAGATTTTATGCCGCCACCCATGCGGCTGCAAAGAACCCATCGGTTGCATGGCGATGCGGCCACAGGCGCAAATACAAATCATCGGCGGTACACAAAGTTGCTGCTTGATCCACATCAAGCTCAACCAACAAGTCCTTGACAGGCAAAGGCTTGAAGTTGGGATGTGCATCACTGAACGCTTGGGCGATCAGCTCGTTTTCCTCGGGCAACAAGCTGCAAGTGGCGTACACCAAGCGTCCGCCGGGTTTGAGCAATCGCGCAGCACTTGCCAAGATGGCAGTTTGCTTAACGGAAAGTTCGGCCACAGCGTCTGGGGTTTGTCGCCATTTCAAGTCAGGGTTGCGACGCAAAGTACCCAAACCGGTGCAAGGTGCATCCACCAACACACGGTCCATCTTGCCGCGCAAGCGTTTGATGCGTTCATCCCTTTCATGGGCAATCGCCACAGGGTGGATATTGGACAAACCACTGCGTGCCAAACGCGGCTTCAAAGCATCTAAGCGGTGGGCCGAGGTGTCAAATGCGTACAAGCGACCGGTGTTGCGCATGGATGCGCCCAGCGCCAAGGTTTTGCCGCCAGCACCCGCACAAAAATCGGCCACCATCTCACCGCGCTTGGCATCGACCAGCAGTGCTAACAACTGAGAGCCTTCGTCTTGCACTTCGATCAAGCCCTTTTCAAACAGCGCGAGCTTGCTCAGGTTGGGTTTGGCATTCATGCGCAAGCCCCAGGGTGAGAAAGGCGTGGGCACCACCGCGATGCCGTGTGCCACCAACTCTGCCTGCACATCGGCACGTTTGGCAAGCAAGGTGTTGACCCGCACATCCAAGCCTGCAGTGTGCTGCAGACTTTCTACCAAAGGCCAAAACTCATCGCCTAATTGCACCTCTAAAGCCTCGGCCAACCAAGGCGGCAGATTGTGTTTGTGCGGCGCCAGAAAGGCGTCCTCGGTGGCGGCGTCGCAATCAGCCAACCACTTGAACTCCATCTCGCTCATGGCGGCCTTCATGAAGCCTCTGTCCCCATGCGTGGCTTGGGGTTGCTGCAATTTGGCTTGAGCGTCCAGGTAAGTTGCCCAACCCAGAATGGCGAGTCGGCGTTCTTTCACACCGGTGCCCGACTTGGCCAAGTGCTCAAAGCGCAGTTTTTGGCGCAGCACGTTGTAGCCGGTTTCGGCCAAGACGCCGCGTTCACGCGGCCCCAAGGCCATTTGCTTGCGTTGATCACGGAAATATTTGGAAACCACGCTGTCGGCAGGGTGGTCAAAGCGAAGCAGCAAACGGGTGAGTTCGGTGCAAGCGTCTAACAGGGCTTTTGGATGCATGCGCTGATTATCGGCTTTGCCAGACAAGCTTTATGCTTGTAGCCCATGTCCGACACCGACCTATCCCCCCTTCCCACCCTGCCACTGGGCCCCTACATGCACTACAAAGGCCTGCGCTATGAAGTGCTGGGCGTGGTGCGCCACAGCGAAACCTTGGAGCCTTTGGTGCTGTACCGCGCCGAATACGGAGAACGCGGACTGTGGGTACGCCCGTTTGCCATGTTCACCGAAGAGGTGGTGATTGATGGCGTGAGGCAACCGCGGTTCAGGCCTTTGTCAGACTAACTT
>CALPPP020000121.1 GCA_943325485.2 Rickettsia typhi | reverse complement strand
TTGAGCAGCTTGCACACAAAATGCACTCGTACAAACCATCCAACTCTTCCCGTTCTTTGGGCGACTGCAAACGCTCTTTTTCAGGCGGCAAAGTGTCGTTGACCAAGTAGGGCTTGATGGAGTTGTATTGGTTGAAAAACTGCGTCATGTCGACGATCAAGTCGCGCACCACGGGCAATCCTGGCAATGGCTTCAAGGTGATGACGCCGGGCAGGGTCAGCATATTGGTTAAACACGCCAAACCGTTTTTTCCATTGATGTTCATGGCATCAGAGCCACACACACCTTCACGGCATGATCGCCTGAAAGACAGTGTGGGGTCTTGCGCTTTGAGTTTCATCAAAGCATCCAACAACATACGCTCATGACCGTCGAGTTCTACCTCGATGGTTTGCATGTAGGGCTTGGCGTCCTTTTCAGGGTCGTAGCGGTAAATCTTGAAAGTACGTTTCATTTAGAAGGTCCTGACTTTGGGAGGAATGCTTTCGGTGGTCAGCGGCTTTAACTTGACAGGCTTGTAGGTCAAGCTGTTGCTGTCACTGTGCCAAAGGCTGTGCTTTAACCATTCTTCATCGTTACGGCCGTTGGGGTGTAGGGGTGTATCTGCATAGTCATCCACCGTGTGCGCACCGCGGCTTTCACGTCGCGCAGCAGCAGAGACCATGGTGGCTTGTGCGCACTCGATGAGGTTTTCCACCTCCAAGGCTTCCACACGCGCTGTGTTGAAGATCTGTGACTTATCTTGCAGGCCAATGGCTTGCACACGTTCACGCAGTGCTGCGATTTTGCCCACACCCTCATCCAAACTGGCTTGGGTACGGAAAACACCGGCGTGTTGCTGCATGGTGGCGCGGATGTCGTTAGCCACGTCTTGTGCGTATTCGCCGCTGGTGGCATTTTGCAGTCGCGCCAAGCGAGCCAAGGTGCGGTCGGCTGCATCAGCGGGCAAGGGCTTATGGGTTTTGTTTTTCTCGTGAAACTCGACGATATGGTTCCCTGCAGCTTTGCCAAACACCAGCAAATCGAGCAGCGAGTTGGTGCCCAAACGGTTGGCGCCGTGCACCGACACGCAAGAGCATTCACCCACCGCATACAAACCATTCACCACCGCGTTGTGGTCGGTGGCGGACTGGGTGACCACTTGGCCATGGATGTTGGTGGGGATGCCGCCCATTTGGTAATGGATGGTGGGCACCACGGGGATGGGCTCTTTGGTGATGTCGACGTTGGCGAAGTTGTGGCCAATCTCGTACACCGAGGGCAAGCGTTTCATGATGGTCTCGGCACCGAGGTGATCGAGTTTCAAGTGCACGTAATCTTTGTTCGGGCCGCAACCGCGTCCCTCTTTGATTTCTTGGTCCATGCAACGCGACACAAAGTCACGCGGTGCCAAGTCTTTCAAGGTGGGCGCATAACGCTCCATGAAACGCTCGCCATTGCTGTTGAGCAAAATCGCGCCTTCACCACGGCAACCTTCGGTCAAGAGCACGCCAGCACCAGCCACACCGGTGGGGTGGAACTGCCAAAACTCCATGTCTTCCAGCGGAATGCCAGCACGTGCCGCCATGCCCAAACCGTCACCGGTGTTGATGAAGGCATTGGTGGAGGCCGCAAAAATGCGGCCTGCGCCACCGGTGGCGAGCAACACAGTTTTGGCTTCCAAAATATGCACATCGCCGGTTTCCATCTCTAGCGCTGTGACGCCCACCACATCGCCTTCTGCATCGCGGATCAGGTCTTGTGCCATCCATTCAACGAAGAAGTTGGTGTGGGACTGTATGTTTTGCTGGTAAAGCGTATGCAGCATGGCGTGACCGGTTCGGTCCGCTGAAGCGCAGGCACGTTGAACAGATTTTTCGCCATAGTTGGCGGTGTGTCCCCCAAAAGGGCGTTGGTAAATCGTGCCATCGGCGTTGCGGTCAAACGGCATGCCCATGTGTTCCAACTCGTACACCACTTTGGGTGCCTCGCGGCACATGTATTCGATAGCGTCTTGGTCGCCCAGCCAGTCTGATCCTTTGACGGTGTCGTAAAAGTGGAAATGCCAGTTGTCTTCAGACATATTGCCAAGGGAGGCACCAATGCCACCCTGCGCCGCCACCGTGTGTGAGCGGGTGGGAAAAACTTTGGACAACACGGCCACATTCAGACCAGCGCGAGAGAGTTGCAGCGAGGCACGCATGCCAGAGCCGCCGGCACCGACGATGACCACATCAAAGCGGCGACGGGGAAGAGAAGAGCGTGTCATCAATCAAAGTCTCCAAAGAACCTGAACCGCCCAGCCCATGCAAGACAGCAACCAAACCATGGTGAAAATTTGCAGACCCAAGCGTATGCCGACCGGCTTGATGTAGTCCATCCAGATGTCGCGCATACCCACCCACACGTGGTAGGTGAGGGCCAAAATCACGGTGAACGTCAAGGCACGCATCCACTGCGGGTTGAAGATGCCAGCCCAGGTGTCATAGCCAATCGGGCCACGCGAAAGAATAAGTTGCGCCAACACCAACAAGGTGAACAAGGCCATCAAGGTGGCGGTGATGCGTTGTGCAAGCCAATCGCGCAAACCGTAATGCGCGCCAACCACCACGCGCTTAGAACCGATCGAATCTGTCATGGTGTGTCTTCCCGAAATCAGTAAAGGCCAAACAATTTGGCACCCAGCAGCACGGTCAAACCCAGGCTGAGTACCAAGGTGAAGACAGCACTGCTGCGGCTGAATGCTTTGTCAACGCTATGGGTCGCGTCCATGTACAAATGGCGCAGACCCGCAATCAAGTGATGCAAATAGGCCCAGATCAGTGCCAAAGTCACCAAACTGATAAACCACGCAGGGTAAATGCCAATGCCCACATTGAAAGCTGCTTTGAACTTGGCAAAGGAAATTTCAGAGGAAATCGACTTGTCAAACAGCCAGATGATGAAGGGCAACAGCAAAAACATGAGGGCGCCACTGACACGGTGCAAGATGGACACCCAACCAGCAGCAGGTAAGCGGTAGGTGGGCAAGTCCGCAAACGCGTTGATATTGCGGAATTCAGGCCTGTTGTGGACGGGGTCTGTCATTGGTTTAGCTTTCTGGCTTTCGGTAATGCGCTTTTGAACATCTGGGCTAAGGTTTCAAGGACTGGTTGATTTTCATTCTATTGCAATGCACAAAAATGACAGCCAACAGAGTCTGCTAAGGGAATTCAATTCAATTCGTTGTCGTAATAGTGGGTGTCGGTTCGGTAAATGCCGCGGCGCCACTCCATGGGTGTGTCGTGGTAGGTGAAGGCCAATCGCTCCACGCTCAACAAGGGCATGTGCTTTTCAATCTTCAGTAACTTCGCCTCTTCATCGCTGGGGTGGACGGCTCTTAAGCGTTCTTGGGCTCGTACCATGCGAATGCCAAATTCGGTTTCAAACAAAGCGTACATGGGACCTTGGTCTGCGCTTAAACGTTCAGCGGTCAAACCTTTGAAGGGACCACCTGGCAGCCAAATATCTTCCAAAATCGTGGGAACGCCCCCAAAAGACAGCACCCTTCGGAGTTGCAACACAGCATCGCCGCCGCGCAGGCGCAAAGCTTTGGCCACATCGTTGTTGGCTCTGGTGCGTTTACAGTCGATGATGAACCGCTGTGCCGGTCCTTGGCTGTTGAGGTCGCCTTGGTCGGGTTTGAGCTTTAAAAAACGGTACTGAACCTGTTGTTCGGCGTGGGTTGCCACAAAAGTGCCCTTGCCTTGGCGACGTACCAGCAAATTGTCTTGCGCCAATTCGTCAATGGCTTTGCGCACCGTGCCTTGGCTGACTTTGTAGCGGGCCGCCAATTCGAACTCGCTGGGGATAGGCTCCCCCGGCTTCCACTCACCACTTTGCAAGCTTTGCAAAACCAGTGCCTTGATCTGCTGATAAAGTGGACTGAAGGCAGGCGCATTCCCTGCAACAGGTGCAGAGGGAGCGAGGCTTGTTTCAGTGCTCATGGCGCGAGGGAAGGGGACTTGTCAGGAAATAAGGGAATCTAGACGTTATCATATCTTCTATAAGACACATGTCTTGCCGTTAACACCTTTGAATTTGCATATTTTTGTTTTAATTTGTCTCGGAGATTGTCATGAGTAAACCCCCCGTTCGCGTTGCCGTCACAGGCGCAGCAGGCCAAATTGGCTACGCCTTGTTGTTCCGTATCGCCTCTGGCGAAATGCTGGGCAAAGACCAGCCTGTGATCTTGCAACTGCTTGAGATTCCCGACGAAAAAGCACAAAAAGCGCTCAAAGGCGTGATGATGGAGTTGGAAGACTGTGCCTTTCCTTTGTTGGCCGGTATGGAGGCGCATGCCGACCCCATGACTGCATTCAAAGACACCGATTACGCCTTGTTGGTGGGTTCACGTCCGCGTGGCCCCGGCATGGAGCGCGCCGAGCTGTTGGCCATCAATGGCGCGATCTTCACTGCCCAAGGTAAAGCGCTGAATGCCGTGGCCTCACGCAACGTCAAAGTATTGGTGGTGGGCAACCCCGCCAACACCAACGCTTACATCGCCATGAAGTCTGCCCCTGACCTAAAGCCAGGCAACTTCACCGCCATGCTGCGCTTGGACCACAACCGAGCCCTGAGCCAAATAGCCGCCAAAACTGGCAAGCCAGTGGCCAGCATCCACAAGCTGTGCGTGTGGGGCAACCATTCCCCCACCATGTACGCCGATTACCGCTTTGCCACCATCGATGGCGCATCGGTGAAAGACATGATCAACGACCATGTTTGGAATGAAACAGTATTTTTGCCCACCGTCGGCAAACGTGGAGCGGCCATCATTGAAGCGCGTGGCCTGTCTTCTGCTGCCTCCGCTGCTAACGCGGCGATCGACCACATGCGCGATTGGGCCTTGGGTACCCATGGCCAATGGGTCACCATGGGCATCCCCTCGCAAGGCTGGTATGGCATCCCCAAAGATGTGATGTTTGGTTTTCCGGTCACGTGTGAGGGCGGTCAGTACAAAGTGGTGGAAGGTTTG
>CALPPP020000120.1 GCA_943325485.2 Rickettsia typhi | reverse complement strand
TGTGTCGTCATGCATAGGTGTCAAACAAAGCACTGTTGCTGTGACGCGCTGGTGTTGCTGCGTTTTCTTCTTCGCCCACGCCGTTTGCGCCGAGTGTGACACGATTGTCCCCTGCGGCTTGGCGTTGGCTAGATTGTCCGGAGCCACCTTGCGACGACTGACGGTTATCCTGTCCTACAGAAACATATGCATTGTTCATGCCAAGTTCAGCCAAAGCTTCTTTCAAACGGGTGCTGCCATTTTGAATCAAGTCTTTGGTCAGGCCGTTTTCTGCTTGGAACTGAGCGCTTAATTGTCCATCACGCATTTCAAGTTGTACATCGACCAAGCCCAAACTGGCGGGCTTGAGGGCGAATTTCATCTTCCATTCACCGGCATTGAGTTGGTCATTCATGCGACTGGCCAGCTCGGTGGCTAACTTTTGGCTGAGTTTTTCAAAGGTTTGCGCCATGTCAGGGTGGTTTTTCAAGGTCTGGGCGGGCGAGGCGCTGGCTTGGGACGCGCTGCGGTTGTTTGCCACGCCGCCGCCTGCCGAGGTGCTTTCTTGCGAGGTGCTGCTGTCATCTATAGCGCTGAGTTTGTCGAACTCTTCCTTCAGGCGGTCAATGTCTTCTGGGCGCAAGTCTGCGTCCATCATCGACAACACTGCCAAGGTGCTGATGTTGTCTGGCGTATCGGCTGCCTGCATAACCACTGATGGGCTGAGGTTGGGGGTCGGGTTGAGTTGTTTGTTTGCCGCCAAGTCGGCCGAGGCTGAGCTCCACTGGACTTCCAAACCCATGGGCTTCATGTCTTGTGGCATCAGCTCGGCGCTGGCCACTGTGCTGACTGCGGCGGGTGCGAGCGGCAGGGCTTGGCCAAGTACCGCCTGGGTTGCCACCACAGCGGCTTGGGCAGGACTGCTGCCTAAAGGGTTTGAAGCCGTTGGGCTAGCAGCTGCGAGGGATGGCGCAGTGCCTGTGAGGGGATTGCTCAGGCCCATGCCGGGCAAGGTGTTCATGGCCAATATTTGTTGGGTGGTCGCCGCTGGCGCACTGGCGACTGCATCATCAGCAGCGTCATCTCCCAACAAGGCTTTGATTTGTGAGGGGTCTAAACCCATGGCCAAAGCGAAATCGGTCAAGCTTTTTTCGCTGGTGGCGGGTTGGGTCACAGTGATGATCTCAACCTCGGGGCTCAGGGTAATCGACTGCAAGGCTTGGCCCTCTTTAGCCACCGAGTCCTTGATTTTGGGCGCTTTTTCGTCTGCTTCGTCTGGTCTTTGGGCGGTTTGCGACACAAGTTCATCTGGCTGGCTGGCCCTGTGCGTGGCAGTGTCTGTCGCATGGCTTTGCTGTGCTGAATCCTTGGCCGCAGCTTGCGTTTTGTGGCGTTCGAGTTCAGCCACGCGGGGCTTGGCATCATGGGGCTGGGCTGGCGGCAGATGTTTGGCGAAATGCCCACCTGGGGCAAGCATGCCCATGCCTTTAGAGCCCGGTGTTTTGGCATGTAAATACTGATTCGGATGGAAAGCTTGGCGCAAAGCTTGCTGCTCCAGCATACCTTTGGTGGCAGTGGCGCCAGGGCTGGGTTTAGCGCGTTTGTCCATGCTTTCAGCGGCAAGCTCTTGCCGTTGGGGGGACTGTAGCGATGCAATTTGGTGTCGCAAGAACGCGGCAAAGTCCTCCCCCGACTGGGTACCAGAGGAGGGGCGTGACAGTGCCCCACCCAGGTTGTTTGCCTCGGTGGAGACGGGGGTGGCGCTTGGCGATAAGCCTGAATTCAGTGCAGATAAGTTCATATCCGTTGGATGCTTCCCATAAAAGACAGAGCAATTAAGCAAGAAACGTGACAGGCCAAGGTTTGCCGTTCATCGAAAAGCCCTGTGACCCACCATAGAGGACATGGGAAGCTGGCACATGGCTTGCTTCATCACCCTGAGGGCGTTGAAAAACGCTTGGAAAAAGAACCCTTAATGATTCAAAAACTGTGACAAAACGACCATGAGCACCTTAACCCTGTCAACGATTCGACAGAATCTGACCAAGTTTGACTACACCGGATTGGGAATTCCCGTCTTGGTGTTGTTGATCATGGCCATGTTGGTGTTGCCCTTACCACCGCTCTTATTGGACTTTTTGTTTACTTTCAATATTGTGATCAGCTTGGTGATCATCATGATCGCCATCAGCACCCGCAAACCGCTGGAATTTTCATCCTTCCCTACTATCTTGTTGTTTGCCACCATGTTGCGCTTGGCCTTGAACGTGGCCTCTACCCGCGTGATCTTGGTCGATGGCCATACCGGTCACGAATCTGCTGGCAAGGTGGTGGCGGCCTTTGGCGAGTTTGTGATCGCAGGTAACTATGTCGTGGGTTTCATCATTTTTGCGATTTTGATGATCATTAACTTTATTGTGGTGACCAAAGGTGCCGGCCGTGTGTCTGAAGTGAACGCCCGTTTCACCTTGGATGCCATGCCTGGCAAACAAATGTCTATCGACGCCGATTTGAACGCCGGTGTGATCGACCAAGCCACAGCACAAAAACGCCGTGCCGAGCTGTCCCAAGAATCTGACTTCTTCGGTGCCATGGACGGTGCATCCAAATTCGTCAGCGGCGACGCCATCGCCGGCATCTTGATTTTGTTGATCAATTTGGTCGGCGGCTTGGCCATTGGTGTGCTCCAACATGGTTTGACGGTCTCAGAGGCCGGCAAGATTTACACCTTGCTCAGCATCGGTGACGGCTTGGTGGCGCAAATTCCTGCCCTGCTGTTGTCACTGGCCACCGCCATCATCGTCACCCGTGTGACCACCTCGGAGTCAATCTCTGAGCAAGCCCATACCCAACTGGCCAATCCAGCAGCTTTGTTTATCTCCGCCATCATCTTGACGGCTTTGGGCTTGGTCCCTGGCATGCCCCACCTGATGTTCATTACCTTGGCGGCGGTGACCGCGGGCTTGGGTTTGTTGGTGATTCGCGGCGAAGTCGATGAAGAAGCGGTGCAAGTGGCCGAGGCGCAGGCCGCTGCCGCCACCACCGAGTCCAGCAAAGACTTGGATTGGGACGACGTCGATCAGGTGGACCTGATTGGATTGGAAATTGGCTACGGTTTGATTCCTTTGGTGAATGTTGAAACCGGCGGCGAATTGATGAGCCGAGTCAAAGGCGTGCGCAAAAAATTGTCTGCAGAGCTGGGCTTTTTGGTGCAACCGGTGCGCATTCGCGACGACTTGAACATCGACCCCGACACTTACAACATCGTGCTCAAAGGCGTGGTGCGTGGCAAAGGCGAGATCAAAGTGGGCCGTGAATTGGCCATCAACCCGGGGCAGGTGTATGGCGAGCTGCAAGGCGTGCCTACCCGCGAACCCGCGTTTGGTTTGGAAGCTGTGTGGATTGAGTCGTCACAACGCGATTTGGCCCGTACCTTGGGCTACACCGTGGTTGACGCCAGCACAGCGATTGCCACCCATTTGAATAAAGTATTGCGCGAAAACTCGGCCGATTTGCTCAGCCACGACGAGGTGCAGCAACTTTTGGACAAACTGTCTGCCAAGTCACCCAAGCTGGTGGAAGAACTGGTGCCAGGCAAGCTCTCCTTGGGTGTGGTCACCCGTGTGCTGCAACATTTGTTGAACGAAGGCGTGTCGATTCGCGACATGCGCTCCATCGCCGAATCTCTCACCGAGGCCAGTGCGCGCAGCACCGACCCCGAGCAACTCGCCGCTTATGTGCGTCCCAAGTTAGGTCGCATGATCATGCAAAGCTTGGTCGACGAGTCCAGCAATTTGTCGGTGATGACTTTGGAGCCTGGATTGGAGCAACTGCTGCACAACGTGCTGCAGCAAAGCCAGCCCGGCCAACCCGTGGTTTTGGAGCCGAGTTTGGCCGAGAACCTGTTCAATGCGCTGCGCATGGGTGCGCGGGCCATGGAAGACGAAGGCCATGCCGCCGTCTTGGTGGTCTCGCCGCTGATTCGCAGCTGGCTGTCTAAAGCTGTGCGTTTTCGCGTCAGCGACTTGACCGTCTTGTCCTACAGCGAAATTCCAGATGACCAAGCCGTCAAAGTGATTCACACCGTGAACGCTACCAACCGCGGCTGATCCCCACCCTTTTATTTGACCAACGAGAAACACCATGGAACTCAAGCGAATCATTGCCCGTGACACCCGGGCGGCCAACGAAAAGGCAGTGGCCTTGTACGGCCCCGACGTGCTTGTCATCTCTACCAGCAAGGTGAGAGGCAAAACCGAGTTGATCGTGGCGGTTGATGTCGAACCCATGAACGCCGAGGTCGCACTGGCAGAAACCTTTGTGCCTACCGAGAAAACCTACAGTTTGTCTGCGACGCCTGTCAGTGAAGAAGCGCCCTTGGTTGAAGAAAAGCCAGCCAGCTTTGGCAAAGTGCTTGATGACACCATGGCCATGCACAAGCGCCAAACCAAACCGGCCAAAGCCGATGCCACAGGTTTTGTGCCTGCTGCCAGCCTCAAAAAAGCCGCACAAGAGAAAACAGCATCCATCCAAGAAGAAGCCTTGCCCGTGCAAGCGCTTGCGGCTGTCTCGCCGCCTGCGCCCGCGCAGCAAAGTGTGGAGCAACCACAAGTTTTGGCGCCATCACACGACGTGGCCGAAGAGCGCGACGCCATGCGAGGTCGAGAAATCGTTCAAATGGTGCGCGAAGAGCTCGCCACTTTGAGAAAAGAATTCAAGCTCAGCCAGCAAATGGCTTGGCAAGGCACGGGCTTGGCCCGCAACCTCATGCCTTTGCGCAACGCCTTGCAAGAAGCCGCCATTCCCGTGGCTTTGCGCGCCTTGCTGATTGACAGCATCCAAAGTTTTGAAGACGTGGAACCTGCGATGGACGAAATCCGCCGCCAGCTTTGCCATTCCATGCAACACAGCAGCGTGACAGCCCCTGATCAAGGGGTGCATGCACTCGCGGGCCCCTCCGGTGCAGGTAAATCCTTGATGGTGGCACGCTTGGCACAACACGCCAGCGTCAACTGGGGCAGCGAGCAAGTTGCCGTGATCAGTTACAGCGACCAGCGGGCTGGC
>CALPPP020000119.1 GCA_943325485.2 Rickettsia typhi | reverse complement strand
TCAACTCGCAGCCATGTACATCGGCCAAATCCCACAAACCTTTGGAAAACCCCGCTAACCAGTTTTCGTCAATGAAGGGCAAAGCCAAGGCCAATGTGAAGGCCACGGGCTTGGCGCCACAAGCAGCCAAGTCGCTCAAATTGACCGCCAGCGCTTTATGGCCCAAACCGGCGGCAGGGGCGGTGGACAAAAAATGCCGACCCTCCACCAGCATGTCTGAGGACACAGCCAGTTGCATCCCGGCTTGGAGCTGCAACAAAGCGCAGTCGTCGCCCACGCCTTGCACCGCGTGGCGGCTGGGACGGGTGAAATAGCGGGCGATGAGGTCGAACTCGCCCATCTAATGCATTTGCCGCTTGCCGCTGTCGCTCAAGGCATCCAATACAAACATGGGAATGTCCACATCGAATTTTTCACCATCTTCGGCCACGCAAAAATAGCTGCCGTGCATGGTGCCGGTGGGGGTGCGCAGACGGGCACCGCTGCTGTACTCAAACACCTCGCCGGGCTGCAGCAGGGGTTGGTAACCCACCACACCCAAGCCCTTGACCTTCTCATGTAAGCCCTCGGCATCGTTAATGTGCCAGGTGCGAGAAATCACTTGTGCGCCTATGTCACCGGTATTGCGAATCAGGACTGCGTAGGCGAAGGCGTACACCCCATCCTCAGGGGAGGACTGCTCGGGCAGGTAGTGCGGCGTGACTTCGACGCGGAGTTGGTAGATGGGCATAAGCAACGGGTATTGGGAAAATTTCAGCTGGAGCGGCATTCTGACACCATAATTGAGCCTATGAACACCACTTACCGCATCGCCCCCTCCATCTTGTCCGCCGACTTTGCCCGCTTGGGCGACGAGGTGAAAAACGTCATCGCCGCCGGCGCAGACTGGATTCACTTTGATGTGATGGACAACCACTATGTACCCAACCTCACCTTTGGCCCCATGGTCTGTCAGGCCTTGAAGCCCCATGCCAAAACCGCCGCCGGTGTGGCCGTGCCCATCGATGTCCACCTGATGGTGCAGCCGGTAGATGCTTTGGCCTCGCTGTTTGCCCAAGCCGGTGCCGATCTCATCAGCTTCCACCCCGACGCCAGTGCCCATGCCCACCGCAGCGTGCAAGCCATCAAGGCCGCGGGTTGCCAAGCGGGTGTGGTGTTCAACCCCGCCGAACCTTTGGATGTGCTGGACTGGTTGATCGACGACATCGACCTCATCCTCATCATGAGCGTCAACCCAGGTTTTGGTGGCCAAAGCTTCATCGATTCAGCACTGCGCAAGGTAGAGCACGCCCGCAAACGCATCGAGGCCAGTGGTCGAGATATCCGCTTGGAAGTCGATGGCGGCATCAAGCCCGACAACATCCGCCAAGTGGCCAACGCCGGCGCAGACACCTTTGTGGCGGGCAGCGCGATTTTTGGCAAGTCCGACTACAAATCCGTCATCGACCAGATGCGCGTGGCTTTGGCTTAATTTTTCTTTTGAAAGTTCTCATGTCTCTTCGATTCAGTTGCTTGGCGTTTGCCGCTTCTTTGGCGCTTGTCTCCAACCTTGCCCAAGCCGCCTGTTTTGCCGATAGCCCCTTGACCCGCCCCGATGACCGCTACCAAGCGGTGGATGGCAGCAATGGCGCGGAAGTCAAAGACACGCAAACCGGTTTGGTTTGGCAGCGCTGTATGCATGGCCTCAAGTGGGACGGCAATGTCTGCTCGGGCAATGTAACGCCGCAAGACTGGCTAACCGCCAGTAAAACCGTTGCCAGCGCAAAGCCCTGGCGTTTGCCTACCCAAGCCGAGTTGGATGGCTTGATTGAAAAAAGCTGCAGCAAACCCGCTTTGAACAACCACTGGTTTGGCTCTGGCCCTATGGGCTGGGTCTGGACAGCCACAGACATGGGCAGCCCTGAGGGCTCCGTGGTGATCAATACCGAATCTGGTTTAATCGCCAACTTCACCAAAAAGCTTCCACTCTACGTGCGCTGGGTACGTTGAGTTAACCAATTTTTATATCTATGAATATCCCTACTTTGCAAGCCCTGATGATCGACCTGGACGGCACCATGGTCGACACCATGGCCGACTTCGAGGCGGCGCTCAATTTGGCCTTGGCAGATATCGACTTGCCCAAGGTTGACAAAAGCGTGGTCAACATCGCTGTGGGCAAAGGCTCCGAACATTTGGTGCGTACAGTGCTGCAGCACCAGTTAAGGTTACCCGAGGTGCAAGCCAGTGGCTTGGTGTGTGACAACACCACCGTGGACACGATGTACGAGGCCGCCTTTTTGCGCTACCAACACCACTATGGCCATGTCAACGGTCAATATGCCGAGGTTTACGCGGGGGTTTTGCAAGGCTTGCAGGCTTTTCACGCAAAAGGCCTGCCCATGGCTTGCTTGACCAACAAACCCACTGCCTTTGCCAAAGATTTGCTGGCGCGCAAAGGTCTTGATGGGTTTTTTGGTCATGTTTACGGCGGCGACGCTTTCCCGCGCAAAAAGCCAGACCCCATGCCGCTGTTGGAAACCTGCAAAGCTTTGGGTACCGCGCCTTTAAACACCTTGATGCTGGGCGACTCGCAAAACGACGCCCAAGCCGCGCGGGCCGCGGCTTGTCCGGTGGTGTTGGTGACTTATGGTTACAACCATGGCGAGCCCATTCGTGGCGTGGACTGCGACGGCTTCATTGACAGCTTTACCGAACTGCGGCTTTAAGCGCCGCTGGGCGCATTTGTTACACTTTCTGACATGTTTATCCATCTCAACACCCTCACAGGTTGCAACGACCGGGGAGCTTGGCCTTGGCGTCGCCAGCCCTGCTCGGCGGTGTTGGTGTTGGCTTAAACCCTTTACTGCCTCCTTCTTTTGGGCCCTTTCTTGGCGCCCCTGATCCAAATGAAAAAGCCCTTGAAGGGCCGAGCTGTGGAGGCTCTGGTGTCATGACAGAAACCGAATTCAATCAACTTTCAAAACAAGGCTTTAACCGCATTCCCTTGATGCTTGAAGCCTTTGCCGACCTTGAAACCCCGCTGTCGCTTTATTTGAAGCTGGCTTTTCACCAAGACGGCGGCAAGCACAGCTTTTTGCTGGAGTCGGTGGTGGGCGGCGAGCGTTTTGGTCGCTACAGCTTTATTGGTCTGCCCGCCCGTACTTTCTTGCGTGCCAATGGCTTTGGCGAGAACGCACATACCGAGGTGGTGACCGATGGCGTGGTGGTGGAAACCGACCACGGCAATCCGCTGGACTTCATTGCCAGCTACCAAGCGCGTTTCAACGTGGCCTTGCGTCCTGGTATGCCGCGTTTTTGTGGCGGCTTGGCAGGTTATTTTGGCTACGATACGGTGCGTCATATTGAAAAGAAATTGGTGCACAGCTGCCCGCCCGACACC
Organism: Rickettsia typhi; assembly: GCA_943325485.2. Taxonomy (GTDB): domain Bacteria; phylum Pseudomonadota; class Gammaproteobacteria; order Burkholderiales; family Burkholderiaceae_C; genus Limnohabitans. Next base: position 1,673 of record CALPPP020000119.1, on the reverse strand, counting down.
TTGGGTTGCCCCGATATCTTGTTGCTGCAAACCGAAGAATTGGCAGTGATTGACAACCTCTCAGGCAAGCTCAGCTTGCTGGTGTATGTCGACCCCGCCCAAGACCATGCGTATGAACACGGCCAACAACGTTTGCAGCAACTCAAAGACATGCTCAAGCATTCGGTGCAAGCGCCTGAACTCAAGGCTTCTGCCAGCCACCCCGCTGAGCGTGAATTTGCCAAGGCGGATTATTTGAAGGCCGTGGAACGTGCCAAGGGTTTGATCGAGGCGGGGGACTTCATGCAAGTGCAGGTGGGTCAGCGCATTCAAAAACGCTTCACCCAAAGCCCCTTGTCGCTGTACCGCGCCCTGCGCTCATTGAACCCCAGCCCTTATATGTATTACTACCACTTGGGCGACTTCCATGTGGTGGGGGCTTCGCCTGAAATTTTGGTGCGGCAAGAAACCACGCCCGAGGGCAACAAGGTCACCATCCGTCCCTTGGCAGGCACACGCCCAAGGGCGGCCACCCCCGAAGCTGACTTGGCCACCGAGCAAGAGTTGATCAACGACCCCAAAGAACGTGCCGAACACGTGATGCTGATCGACTTGGCGCGTAACGACATTGGCCGCATTGCCAAAACCGGCACGGTGAAAGTGACCGAGGCGTTTGCGGTGGAGCGCTACAGCCATGTGATGCACATCGTCAGCAATGTCGAGGGCATGTTGAAGGATGGCATGAGCAGCATGGATGTGCTGCGAGCAACCTTTCCCGCTGGCACCCTGACGGGCGCACCCAAGGTACACGCCATGGAGCTGATCGACCAACTCGAACCTGTCAAACGAGGTATTTACGGCGGCGCTTGTGGCTACCTGAGCTTTGCCGGCGACATGGACGTGGCCATTGCCATACGTACTGGCATCGTCAAAGACAACACCCTGTATGTGCAAGCGGCTGCTGGCGTGGTCGCGGACTCTGTTCCTGAAATGGAGTGGCTGGAAACCGAGCACAAGGCTCGTGCTTTACTGCGTGCCAGCGAGCTGGTCGAAGGAGGTTTGGAATGAAACTCCTGATGATTGATAACTACGACAGCTTCACCTACAACTTGGTGCAGTACTTTGGCGAACTCGGCGCCGAGGTGCTGGTGCACCGCAACGACGAAATCAGCTTGGCCGATATCGAGGGTTTGAAGCCCAGCCACTTGGTGGTGTCGCCTGGCCCTTGCTCACCTGCCGAGGCGGGTATTTCAGTGGCGGCTATTCAGCACTTTGCGGGGAAGCTGCCGATTTTGGGGGTGTGCTTGGGCCATCAAAGCATTGGCGCTGCTTTTGGTGGGCGCATCATCCGTGCCCAGCAACTCATGCACGGCAAGACCAGCGTCATCCACACCACCCAGCAAGGCGTGTTTGCCGATTTGCCCAAAGACTACACCGTCAACCGCTACCACTCGCTCTCCATTGAGCGCAGCAGTTGCCCTGCTGAACTGGAGGTCACAGCTTGGACGGATGACGGGGAGATCATGGGTGTGCGGCACCGAAGCTTGGCCATCGAGGGCGTGCAGTTTCACCCTGAGTCCATACTCACCGAACACGGCCACGCTTTGTTGAACAACTTTTTGAAAATGCAGCAGCCATGACCAGCATCACACCCAGCGAAGCCTTGCAGCGCACCATCGAGCACCGTGAGATCT
>CALPPP020000118.1 GCA_943325485.2 Rickettsia typhi | reverse complement strand
CTACCTGGCCACCGACCAAGACCGGCAAGTGGCAGCCGATTCGCTGCGCCTCACGCGGCGCATCGCGGCGCAACCTGCGCTGGCCAAGTACCAGCCAGAGGAATACAAACCCGGCACGCAGTTTCAAACCGACGAAGACTTGGCGCGGCTGGCGGGTGACATTGGCACCACCATCTTCCACCCCGTGGGCACGGCACGCATGGGCCGCTTGGACGATGCACAGGCGGTGGTCGACCCCGAGTTGCGGGTGCGCGATGGGCGCGGCGGCGTGGTGCAGGGCCTGCGGGTGGTGGATGCCAGTGTGATGCCCACCATCACCAGCGGCAACACCAACAGCCCGGTGCTGATGCTGGCCGAAAAAGCCGCTGAGTGGCTGATATTAGGGGAAACTCCTTAGCAAGCCTTTGCCTCGCATGAACTAAAGTTCACCCACTCGCAAACAAGATTCGTTTTGCTTTTCGAGGGTCTGAGGAGACAAAAGAAAAGAGGAAAAGCACCGCACAACGGTGCTTTTTTTTCGTCTCTCAGCGACTGAGAGAATGCCCAGCATGGACACCGTCTTCATCACCCTGGCATCTGCATTGGCAGGGTTTATCGATGCGTCGGTCGGCGGGGGCGGCTTGGTGCTGGTGCCCGCTTTGTTTGCCACCTACCCCTCTGCCTTGCCCGCAACTTTGCTGGGCACCAACAAATCTGCATCTGTGTGGGGCACCCTGTTTTCCGCGTGGCGCTTTCAACAGCAAATACCCTTGCAGTGGCGAGCGTTGCGCTTTGGTGCTTTGTGTGCCTTGTTAGGCGCTTGCGCGGGCGCCTACACCTTAACCCTGCTCTCGCCCCAACTGCTGCGCCAAGCTCTGCCAGTGCTTTTGTTGGCGGTGCTGATTTACACCTTAAAGAACAAACAACTTGGCCAAGCGCATCAACCCCGCTTCAGTGGCCGCGCACAAATGTGGTCCATGGGGGTATGCGCAGCGGTCATGGGGTTTTACGATGGTTTCTTTGGCCCCGGCACGGGAAGCTTGTTGGTCTTTGTATTGGTGCGTTGGCTGGGTTTTGATTTCTTACAAGCATCCGCCCACAGCAAGGTGCTGAACTTGGCCAGCAATATGGCGGCTTTGGCGTGGTTGGGTTGGCAAGGCCATGTGCTGTGGGCAATCTTTCTGCCCATTGCCTTGGCCAATATCGCAGGCAGTTGGTTGGGCACTCGCATGGCGTTGCGCCACGGTACTGGCTATGTGCGATGGTTGTTTATCTTGGTGGTCAGTGCTTTGCTGCTGAAAACTGCGCGGGACGCCTTGCTTTAGCGCGGCAGAGGATCGTCATCGTTGGGCAAGGCCTCTGGCACCACGGCCTTGGACGGCCATGGCACGCTGGCGATAGAGCGCGGCTTGCCAATGGGGCGCGTGGCTTGCCCATTTCGCACCGCTTCAATATCTTCCAAAGACGGGTAGATACCCATCAATATGTAATCAAAAACGCGCCGTGCAATCGGTGCCGCGTTTTGCGCACCAAAGCCGGCGTTTTCCACCACCATGGCCAATGCGATCTTGGGGTCTTCAGCAGGGGCATAAGCGATGAACAAAGCATGGTCGCGCAAACGCTCGTCGATCTTGGAGGCAACGTATTTTTCGTTTTGTTTGATGGTGAACACCTGCGCTGTACCGGTTTTCCCGCCACTGGTATAGCTTGCACCTAAAAAGCTTGATGCAGATGTGCCTTCTATGTTCACATCCACCATGGCTTTTCTCACGGTATCGATATGCTCCGCTTGGAAAGACAAGGGGGTTGGGGCATCCAATGTCACCGCTTGCGCCACCCTTGTTTCCACATCGACCACCTCTCGCACCAAATGCGGCTTGCGGCGTATGCCGTTGTTGGCGATGGTGGCCATGGCTTGGGCGAGTTGCAACATGGTGAAACTGTTGTAGCCCTGGCCAATGCCCAAGGATATGGTTTCGCCCGAATACCAGCGCTGCTGCTCAGGGCGTTTGTAGCTGGTGCGCTTCCATTGGGTAGAGGGCAAGATACCACGCGCCTCGCCCGAAATGTCGATGCCGGTCATTTGACCAAAACCCAGCTCCTTCATTTGATCGTGGATCAAGTCCACGCCCATGTCACGAGCGAGCAAGTAGTAGTAGGTGTCACACGACTGAACAATGGATTTGTGCATGTCCACTGTGCCATGCCCACCCTCCTTGTCATCGCGAAAACGGTGGTCGCCGAACATGAAATAACCTGGGTCGTAAAAGATTTGCGAAGAGGAGCGTTTGCCGGTGTTCAAAGCGGCTAGCGACATGAACGGTTTGTAGGTTGAACCCGGCGGGTAAGTGCCGCGCAACGCCCGGTTGAGCAAGGGTTTGTCAGGTGACTCGTTGAGCAACTTCCAGTTTTCTGCGTCGATACCCTCAACGAACTGGTTGGGGTCAAACGTGGGCTTGCTGACAAAGGTCAGCACTTCCCCAGTTTTAGGGTCGATGGCAACCATCGCTCCACGGCGGTTGCCATACAAATCTTCCACCAGTTTTTGCAACTTGATGTCGATGGACAGCACCACGGTGTTGCCAGGTATGGCGGGACTGCTGCGCAAGCGACGCACTGCTCTTCCACCGGCCGAGGTTTCCATTTCATGCACACCGGTTTGACCATGCAGTTGGCGCTCATAGCTTTGCTCTACACCGAGTTTGCCAATGAAGTCCGTGCCACGGTAATTGCCGGCGTTTTCAGAATCTTCGAGTTTTTCTTTCTCGGCCGTGTTGATGCGTCCGATATAACCAATCACATGACTGGCCAAGTCGTTGTAGGGGTAATTACGAAACAAACGGGCACGAATCTCAACGCCTGGAAATCGAAAGCGCTGGGCAGCAAAACGCGCCACTTCTTCATCGCTTAAGCGGGTGCGAATGGGTACCGACTCAAAGCTTTTAGATTCCTCGCGCAGCTTTTTAAAACGCCGCTTGTCTCGCCCTTGGATGTCAATCAACTCAGAGAGGCTTTCAATCACCTCGTCCAGCGGCGCTTGAATCTTGGAAGGCGTGATCTCTAGTGTGTAGGCGGAATAGTTGGTGGCCAAGACCACGCCATTGCGGTCCATGATGACGCCTCGGTTGGGCACAATGGGCACGATAGCGGTGCGATTACTCTCAGCTTGTGCGTTGAACTCTTGGTAGCGCCAAAGCTGCAAATACACCAACCGAAAAAATAAAAAACCAAAGGCGATAAACACAAATAATGTTGCTGCAAACACCCGCCCCCTGAAACGACGCAGGTCATATTCGACATTGCGCAGCAAGCTCATAAGGGTCGGTTTTTATCGGGGTCAGGCGCGCGTCGCTGCGGTGCCAGCAGCAGCACCGACACCAGCGGCCACAGCAGTGCTTGAAGCAAAGGCGATATGAACATCGACCAGCCAGGAAACAAGCCGCCAGAACCCATGCGCACCGCCAGCTCCAATAAATGTGTCGCCAAAAACACGGGAAATACTTGCAAGGCCTGAGAGGGCACGTCAAACCACAAGATGCGTCGATGAATCATGGTGGCCAAAAAGCCTTGTACGGTGAATGCCAGCGCATGTTGGCCCAGCAGCGATGTTTGATGCACATCGGTGAGCAAGCCTAGGAAAAAAGAAATGCCCACCCCCACTTTCAGTGGTTGATGCACACCCCAAAACACCAACAGCAAAGCGACCCAATCGGGGGTCCATGCCGCATTGCCAAACAAGGCCATGCTTTGCACCATGTCCAGCAGCAAAGCGATCACCAATGTCAGCAACATGAAGCTAGGGTTGGCTGGCAGCAGCAACTGCTGGCCACGGGGCATGATCATCGCCGCCCTCCTTTGTGATGTGGCGCCGACGCTGCTTGCTCTAGACCAGGAGACTCCAGCGGCAACTTGACCGGCGCGAGCACCATCACATGTCGCGCGCCTTGCACCCGCGCCAGCGACTCGCACAAGATGCGTGCAAACACGGAGTCAGCGCGACGCTCGACTTTGACCACCTTGGCAACCGGAATGCCGGGCGGATACACGCCATCGACGCCGCTGGTGGTCAGCACGTCGTCTACCTCGATGTCTGCGTTGGTGGCCATGTACCGAAGTTCAAGCAAAGGCGCGCCCCCCGACTCACCAAATGCCACGCCTCGCGCGCTGGTCCGGGTATTGAGTACAGGAATGGAGTGCTCGCGGTCGGTGACCAAAGTGATTTCGCTCACCAACGGGTGTACGCGGGTGATTTGTCCCAATATGCCCTGCTCGTCCATCACCGGCGAGCCTTGAACCACCCCATTGAGCGCACCTTTGTCGAGCACCATCTTGCGGGTATAGGGGTCTCCTGCCTCGTACAACACTTCTGCGGCCAAGGAGGGCGTGGGCATACGTTGGCGCAACTCTAACAATTCACGCAAGTGGCGGTTTTCAAGCTCAAGTTGTTCGAGTTGTGAGGTGCGCACCGATTGCCTGAGCAGCTGTGCTTTGGCGGCTTCCAAGTTATCCAAGACATCTTGCTTGCCTTCAAAAACGTCCCCAAGGTCATACCAAGCCACTTGCGGGCGCAGAGCCACCCATTGCACGGGATAAATGATGATGGAAAGTACCCAGCGAGCCGGTTGAACAAGGTTGTAACGCTGGTCAGCCAACATCAGGACCATCGACACAAAACTGAAAATAATCAGCTTGGTCAGCGCGGAGGTGCCTTGCTTAAAGAAAGGCGGCGGGTTGCGGTCCAGCGTCCCGAGTGGCATTTATTCGTTGGTGAAAATCGAACCGAGACGCTCCATGCGCTCCAAGGCCAAGCCGCAACCGCGCACCACGCAAGTCAGCGGGTCTTCGGCCACCAGCACAGGCAAGCCGGTTTCTTCGGCCATCAAACGGTCAAGGTCGCGCAACAGCGCGCCGCCACCGGTGAGCATCATGCCGCGCTCGGCAATGTCGGCGCCCAGCTCGGGGGGGGTTTGCTCCAGAGCGTTTTTTACTGCCGAGACGATGTTGTTCAAGGGATCGGTCAGTGCTTCCAAAATTTCATTGGAAGAGATGGTGAAAGAGCGGGGAACGCCTTCAGAGAGGTTGCGACCCTTG
>CALPPP020000117.1 GCA_943325485.2 Rickettsia typhi | reverse complement strand
AGGTTTGTTGCCGTCTCTGACCAACTGCACATAGATTTGGGGCGAAACAGTTTCGCCTGACTGGTTATGTATTTCATGCTGAACAGCAAGCACATAGCTGTTTTTGTTCACTGTGTAGGTTTTGATGAGCTTGATGCCGCCCAGTGGCTCGGATTCGAATCGCAAGACCAAGCTGTCCTCGCCATCCTTAAAGCTGCTTGGGCTGGTCAGGCGCATGGGGCTTTTGTGCGTGGGCCAACTCACACCAGCAGGCCCTCCCACCAAACCTGTTTGTGCCAAATAAACACGTTCTTTGGAGCTGTCCATCAAGATGACATTGCTGCCAGGGCGATGCACGTCTTTGTGTTTGAGCAATTCCACATAGGTCAAGCTTGCACCTTGCGTATCAAATCGCATCTTCAAAAGAGCGGTTTGAATTTCGATGGTTTCGGTTTTGGTTTGGTTCGCGTCTGGCGCACTGTCTACGGGCAAAGAGGTTACCGTTGGGGTGGTGACAGGGCTTGGTGCGTCATTTGGTTTTGAAGCGTCAGTGGCAACGGCCGGCGGCGTTGCCGTTGGGAAGAAAGTAGGTTTTTTGCCGTTATGCAATTGCCATTGATCCCACAGCATGACCAAAGAGAACCCAAAAACAACCCAAAGTATGGTGCGGCGAATATCGTTCATGGTGTGTCTGCAATCGAAGGCGATGTGGATGAGAGTGTTGTTGTGCTACTTTGCGGCTTGGGAACGGGGTCATGCCCGCCCGCGCACCATGGATGGCAACGGCCTATGCGACGCAAGCACAGGTAGCTTCCTTTTGCTGCGCCATAGGTTTCTAATGCTTCTAAAGCATAAGCTGAGCAGGTCGGTGTGAACCGACACGATGAGCCAAGCCAGGGGCTGAGCAATAAGCGGTAACCTTTGACCAAAAACATCAACAGCTGTTGCATCATGCAACCGCACCATGTCGCATTAATTGGTGAAGCTCGGCTCTCACGGCAAGGCGTAAGTGGGTCGAGCTTGCACTGATGAAGTGCTTGGCATCAAAAGTCTTGCGCAAACGTATGACGCGGTCGGCATCAGGCAAGTCGGCGGTCCAGGGTTCACAGCCTATTGCGTAAATTTGTCGCTTGATCAAGTTTCGTGTCACCGCTTTGCGCGCCCAACGCTTAGGAACGACTGCGCCAAGGCGGCTGTTAGCTGAACGGGTTTGCTGGTGCAAAGCGAAATGCGGAGTCACTGCGACAATGCCCGCAGCCATGACTGCATCAAAGTCTGCGCGCTGTGTCAGTTTGTCCACGTGGCAAGGCAAGTGGCTCGCAAGCCTGAATGCAACTGCTTAAACAGCCAAGCGTTTGCGGCCTTTGGCTCGGCGGGCATTGATAACGGCGCGGCCTCCGCGTGTTTTCATGCGCACCAAAAAGCCATGGGTGCGAGCGCGTCGGGTTTTAGAGGGTTGGTAGGTACGTTTCATTTGATATAACCAAAAGCATAGGGGAAACCCAAGATTATCCCTCAATTAAAGGACATCACCAAGCTTTCTTCATGCAACGCTTGAAGAGAGGGTTATTTGGTGAACTTTTTTTGAGGGTCTGTGGATAAATTTTTGATAAACCAGGCTTAGAGGCCCCTAAAATAGAGCTTATCCACAGAATGGTCATGTTTTGAATAATCTCCCTCCCAGCCATGGTTCGACCGCGCCAAGCCCTGACGCAGGTCAGGCTTTGTGGCAAGCCTGTGTGGACCAATTGGCGCAAGAACTGCCAGAACAGCAGTTCAATACTTGGATAAAACCACTGAACGCCTCTTTGTCGGACGACTTTTCTCGAATCCACATCGAGGTCGCGAACCGATTCAAACTGGACTGGATTCGCGCCCAATACGCGGGACGCTTGGCGGCATTGCTTCAGCAATTCTATGGACAGGCGATACAAATCGATTTTTTATTGGCGCCCAAAGAAGCCCCTGCGCGCCCTGTTGCTCCGCGCATATTGAGTGAGCCCGAAGATTTATCCCCTGCTATGGCCTCTTTAGCCGATACAGGCTTACAAGGTTTTAAAAACCGCATCAACACCAGTTTGTGCTTTGATAATTTGGTTGAAGGCACTGCCAACCGCATGGCCAGGGCGGCGGCCATGCATGTTGCCAATGTGCCTGGCCAGCTTTACAACCCCTTATTTATTTACGGCGGCGTGGGTTTGGGTAAAACCCATTTAATGCACGCCGTGGGCAACCAACTGCTGGTCAACAGACCTGACGCCAAGGTGTTGTACATCCATGCTGAGCAATTTGTATCCGATGTCGTTAAGGCCTATCAGCGAAAAACATTCGATGAATTTAAACAGTATTACCACTCGTTGGACCTGCTGCTGATCGACGATGTGCAGTTTTTTGCCAATAAAGACCGGACACAAGAAGAGTTTTTCAATGCTTTTGAAGCGCTGCTGACCAAAAAGTCACATATTGTGATGACGAGCGATACCTACCCCAAAGGCTTGACAGACATCCACGAACGTTTGGTTTCACGCTTTGACTCTGGTCTAACGGTTGCGATCGAGCCACCTGAACTCGAGATGCGCGTGGCTATTTTGATTGCCAAAGCACGCAACGAAGGCGCCGACATGCCGGAGGAAGTCGCGTTTTTTGTGGCTAAAAATGTTCGCTCCAATGTTCGCGAATTAGAAGGTGCTTTGCGTAAAATCTTGGCTTATTCTCGATTTAACCAAAAAGAAGTCTCTATTCAACTCGCCAGAGACGCACTGCGTGACTTGTTATCGATTCAAAACCGGCAAATTTCTGTTGAAAACATTCAAAAAACCGTGGCAGACTATTACAAAATCAAAGTCGCGGACATGTATTCCAAGAAGCGTCCCGCCTCGATTGCAAGACCGCGCCAAATTGCCATGTATTTGGCCAAAGAATTGACCCAAAAAAGTTTGCCAGAAATTGGAGAATTGTTTGGCGGGCGCGACCACACCACGGTTTTGCACGCAGTTCGAAAAATTTCGGCTGAAAGACAAACTTTGAGCGATCTCAATCAGCAACTGCATGTGCTTGAACAAACACTCAAAGGATAAAACCATTGACTTACCTTGCAAACCCTGTGCACAGTTTTGGCATAAGCCATGGCTTATCCACATGCTGGGGCCTTTTTAGAAAGTTATCCCTTTTGAGCGTTCGTGTTTGTCATGGCTTTCACACATGGTTAGATGGTCATCAAGTCCTTGAAATAAAAGTGGAAAATACGCTTTTCCACAGAAGTTGATGACCCTTATCTACTACCACTATTGAAATATAAAGAAATTAAAGAAGAGGATGACATGATTGTTTTGAAAGCGAGTCAAGAAAACATTGTTGCTGCTTTGCAATCGGTGGTGGGTATTGTTGAGCGTCGTCACACCTTGCCCATTTTGGCCAATGTGATGATTCAAAAAACGCCACAATCGGTTCAGCTCACCAGCAGCGATTTGGAAATTCAAATCCGCACCGAGGCTGATCTGGGTGGCGACAGTGCAAACTTCACCACCACGGTGGGTGCTCGCAAACTGATGGACATTTTGCGTTCCATGCCCAGCGATCAAACGGTCAGTCTTGAGTCGCAACAAAGCAAATTGATTCTCAAAAGTGGCAAGAGTCGCTTCACTTTGCAAACCTTGCCCGCGGAAGATTTTCCATTGGTGCAAGAGTCGCCAAGTTTTGGTCCCATGTTCAGTATTCCGCAAAAGACATTGAAAGAGCTCTTGCATCAGGTCTCTTTTGCGATGGCGGTGCACGATATTCGCTACTACCTCAACGGCATTTTGTTTGTTGCTGAGGGCAAACAGCTCAGTTTGGTGGCCACCGATGGGCACCGCCTGGCTTACACATCGGCCACCCTTGAGTCAGAAGTGCCTAAACAAGAAGTGATATTGCCACGCAAGACGGTGCTGGAGTTGCTGCGTTTACTCAGCGACAAAGAAGGCATGATCGACATGCAATTTGCCAATAACCAGGCAAAGTTTAAGTTTGAAGGCAAGGAGTTTGTTACCAAATTGGTAGAGGGTAAGTTTCCCGATTACAACCGTGTCATTCCTAAGAACCATAAAAATGCAGTCACTTTAGGTCGTGTGACTTTGCTCAACACATTGCAGCGAACAGCCATTTTGACCAGCGATAAATTCAAGGGTGTACGCATCAACCTTGACACCGGCATGTTGCGCGTGGCTGCCAGCAATGCAGAGCAAGAAGAAGCTGTTGATGAAATTGAAGTGGATTACAACGGCGACAGCATCGAGATTGGTTTTAATGTCACCTATTTGATCGATGTGTTGACAAACATGTCCCAAGACATGGTTCGCATGGATTTAGCTGACTCCAACAGCTCGGTGTTGGTCACCATGGCTGAAAACCCCAATTTCAAGTACGTTGTCATGCCCATGCGCATTTAATGTTTTCCCCCTTTTGTGCTTTGTGCACAGTGAATTGAGTTATGAATCCCTCACAAGAATTACCCGAAGACGGCGCTAAGCCCGTGCAAGTCATGGGAGATCAATCCTATGGCGAAAGCGCCATTCAGATCCTCGAAGGTTTAGAAGCTGTTCGCAAGCGCCCTGGCATGTACATCGGCGATACGTCAGACGGCACCGGTTTGCACCACCTGGTGTTTGAGGTGGTGGACAACTCGATTGACGAGGCCTTGGCCGGTCATTGCGACGACATCGTGGTCACCATCCACTCGGACAACTCCATCAGCGTGACCGACAACGGCCGTGGCATTCCCACCGGCGTGAAGATGGACGACAAGCACGAGCCCAAGCGTAGCGCATCCGAAATTGCCCTCACCGAGCTGCACGCGGGCGGCAAGTTCAACCAAAACAGCTACAAGGTGTCAGGCGGATTGCATGGCGTCGGCGTGTCTTGTGTGAACGCCTTGTCCAAATGGCTGCGTTTGGTGGTGCGCCGTGACGGGCAGGTATTCACACTCGAATTCGCCAAAGGCTTTGTGCAAAACCGCTTGATCGAAGTGGTCGATGGGTTGGAGGTGTCACCCATGCGTGTGACGGGTGACACTGAAAAACGCGGCACAGAAGTTCACTTCTTGCCCGACACAGAAATCTTCACACAAAACAGTGACTTCCATTACGAGATTCTGAGCAAGCGGT
>CALPPP020000116.1 GCA_943325485.2 Rickettsia typhi | reverse complement strand
CAACTGGGTTGGTATACCTACGACAAATCGGGTCAGCAAGCCTTACCCGCTATCCGTGCGGGGCAGGTATGGCGATTCCCGCTTCGATTAAAGCAACCCCACGGCTTGGTCAACCCAGGCGGGTTTGACATGGAACTGTGGTTTTGGCAGCAGGGTATCCATGCCTTGGCCTCTGTTCGAACGGCTGCCCAAGGTTCTGAACCCGTGTTATTGGGTCAAAGCAGTGATTGGGCGATGGTTCATTGGCGACAGTGGGCCCGCGATGGCATACAACAAAGCGTGCGCGAGGTGCGCTGGGCAGCGATTGTTTCGGCCTTGTTGGTGGGAGATCAATCAGGGCTGGACAGGGCTGACTGGGACGTATTTCGCGCCACTGGCGTGGCGCATTTGATGAGCATCTCGGGCTTGCACATCACCTTGTGGGCTTGGGTGGCACGGTGGTTGATACAGCGGCTTTGGTGCTACAGCGATCTGTGGGGTCGCTCTTGGTGTTTATGGATGCCAGCGCCCCATGCAGCGCAATGGGGTGGCTTGTTACTTGCCACTTTGTATGCGGTCTTCAGCGGTTGGGGGGTTCCTTCGCAAAGAACAGTCGCCATGTTGGCTACCGTCTGTGTGCTGCATTACCAAGCCCTGCGTTGGCCCTTGCATACCCAATGGCTGTTGGCCATGGTGGTGGTGTTGCTCATCGATCCTTGGGCTTTGATGCAAGCTGGCTTTTGGTTGAGCTTTGTGGCGGTAGGCATGCTTTTCATGACACAAGCAACCCCAAACAAACCAAGACTGAGCGGCTATGCATGGTCCTTGGTTCAAGAGCAATGGCGACTTAGCGTATGTCTGGCTCCCTTGGGCATGGTGTTGTTTCAGCAAGTCTCGTTGGTGGGCTTGTTCGCCAATTTATTGGCGATACCTTGGGTCACTTGGGTGGTCACGCCCTTGGCCTTTGCGGGTTTGCTTTGGCCTCCACTGTGGCAGGCCAGCGCCTGGGCCGCCCAAGTTTTTCATGCCTTGCTAGAGCCATTGGCAGATTTACCATGGGCGGTTTGGTCCCACTCCGCAGCGCCTTGGTGGGTGGCCGCGGTGGGTTTGGTCGGCGCTGTCATGTGGGCTTGGCGCTGGCGTGGTTTGCCTCGCTGGATGGGCTTGCTACTGCTGCTGCCTTCCTTGTGTTGGCCACCCACTCGCCCGCCTTTGGGTCGCGTTGAATTGCTGGCGGCCGATGTGGGGCAAGGCAATGCGGTTTTGGTTCGCACCGCACATCACAGCCTGTTGTTTGACGCTGGACCGCGCTATGGCAGCGAAAGCGATGCGGGTGAGCGGGTATGGCTGCCCTTGTTGCAGCGCATGGGTGAGCGCCTGCATGTCTTGATGTTGAGTCACCAAGACGCTGACCACACCGGCGGCGCGCTCACCGTTCATTTGTCTCAGCCGCAGGCTGAGGTACTGAGTTCCATCACCACCGATCACTGGCTGGGTAAAAGCTTGACCATGAAACGCTGCGAAGCAGGTCAGTCCTGGCAATGGGACGGGGTGGCGTTTGAGGTGCTGCATCCCTTGTCGAAAGACTATGACAAGCTCTTGCCACCTAACGCTCGCAGTTGCGTGCTGCGCATACACGCTCAGCGACAAACCATGCTGCTAGCGGCTGATATTGAGGCACTGCAGGAAAGGGCATTGGTGGAACGCATGGGGGATGCTTTGCGCGCGGATATCTTGTTGGTGCCGCACCACGGCAGCAAAACATCGTCTACACATGCATTTTTAAATGCAGTGCAACCCCGTATCGCTTGGGTACAAGCGGGATACCGCAATCGCTACGGCCATCCCGCCCCCGAAGTGATGCAGCGCTATGCCGACCAAGGCATAGCGGTGTGGGACTCACCGCGGTGCGGTGCCATGCATTGGCGAAGTGAAAACCCCGAGCAAGTGCTGTGCGAGCGTGACTTGCAACGCCGCTATTGGCACCACCGACTGCCTTAGGTTTTGCGGATACTGGTCATGAAAGAGTCAAAAGGCATCTCGCAAAACTGCGACCACAACACATGCTCGTCTCTGAATTTGGCCCAAGGCGTATAGATTTTTTTAAATGCCGGGTTGGTGTCGTTCAGTTCCGTATAGAACTCGTTGGCAGCTTTGTAGCAAACGTTCAGAAGTTCGGGTGAAAACCTGCGTAGCTGAGCGCCGCCAGAAATGAGCCTGCGCAGCGCCGCTGGGTTGGCCACGTCATACTTGGCTGTAGACCATTGGTTGGCTTCGGCAGACGCTACCCGCAAGGCCGCTTTGTAGTCAGCAGGCAAGGCATCAAAGGCTTTTTGATTGATGAACAAGGAAAGCGTTGCTGAGCCTTCCCACCACCCGGGGTAGTAATAGTATTTCGCCACTTTGTGCAGGCTGAGATGCTCGTCGTCTGCAGGTCCAACGAACTCCGCTGCGTCAATCACGCCTTTTTCAAGCGCAGCATACAAGTCGCCCGGAGCCAACTGTTGCGGGACCACGCCCAACTTGGTCAGAATTTTTCCTGCCAGTCCACCTACGCGGAATTTCAAACCTTTGAAATCTGCTGCAGTTTTAATTTCTTTGCGGTACCAACCGGCCATTTGTGCGCCGGTGTTGCCCACAGGCAAATTGATCACACCATAGTTGCTGTAAAACTCATTGAGCATCTCAATGCCGCCACCCACATACAACCATGCATTTTGTCCACGGGTATTCAAGCCAAAGGGAAGTGCGGTGCCAAAACCAAAGGCAGGGTCTTTGCCGATGTAGAAATAACTGGCGCTGTGGCCTGCTTCTACTGTGCCATTTTGAACACCATCGAGTACTTGCAAGGGAGGTAGCAACTCACCAGCAGCATGCAAGCTGATTTTGAACTTGCCTTCGGTCAACTCTGCCACGCGCTTGGTCATCATGTCGACCGCGCCGTAGATTGTGTCTAAGGATTTGGGATAGCTTGACGCCAGTCGCCAACGAATTTCAGGCTTGGAAGATTGGGCCCGAGCTGGTGCACTGATGGCTGCAACCCCTGCGCCTACAGCAGTGGTGGAGAGAAAATTTCTGCGTTGCATGGCTGTCCTTCAAAAGTTAACTTGATGTTAGCTGACGATATCGAGTTTTTCTTTGGCGATTTCGTAGTTGGGGTCGAGGGTGTCTAGCGCCCAACCCGAGGTGAGCATGCGGTTCATGTATTGGCGGTTGTAGAGAAAAGGAAAAATCAGCTGCGACAGTCCAAACGAGACAAAGGTGATGATCAGATGCAAGACGCCAACGCCTAGCTCGCCCCGAATCACTGGCACAAACCAGCCAAACAAAAGATAAGTCCAGCTGAATCCCACATAACCATTTTTCCCAATCCCAGACACCGAGTGGATGATGCGCACCTTTTTTTGCAGACCAAACAGCAAGGCGGCAAGTATCAGCGGAGACAAAACGATCAGCACCAAAATCCAAATCCAAAAGGTTTCCATGAACACTTCCTGTGATTGACTTAGTTGATCTTAAAAAAAGTTTCCAAGACCTTGAACAAAACTTTGCCTTGCCTTTTGATATAAGTTTTCGAATAGACGTCTTTCCCGTAAGCCCTTCGGATAACTTCGGCTTCCAGAAAAGGAAAGTTCATTACCCCCAGCATCACAGGAAGCAAATGCTCTGCTTTGGGTTTGGCGCTACCAAGCTTTAGCTCTTTGCTGAGGCGGTCAATGATGGCTTGGCCCATGGCGTAACTGGGCAGCAAAAAATGCTCAAAAAGCCACTCGGCACGACTGCCGCCTTTGCCTGTTTCATCCACCACGATACGCACCAGTTGCGGGTGGCTTGCAGCAAACGCGACCATTTTTTCAGAAATGAATTCAATCGCTTGCATGGGGTTAAGGTGTGACAGCCGTTCTTGAAAAAGCAGGGTCTCTGCCATCAGTGCTGCTTGTGCATCGCTGACCGCTGCTTGCCATAACACTTCCTTGCTAGCGAAGTGGTAGTGAATGAGAGGCTTGGCAACATTCGCCGCTTTGGCAATTTCTGCGATGCTGGCTCGCTCAAAGCCGTTTTGGGCAAACACATTCAAAGCAGCTTGGCGAATGGCCAAGCTTGCGTCGTGTTGGTCGCGGGCGGGGCGGCCGCGCCTTCGGGGTGTGCTGTTAATGGAAAGGGTTGCCATAAAGCATTGACTCTAACTGATGTGCAAGTCTAGGGAAGACCCTAGCTTGCATTTTTATTATGCCGACTAGCATAATAAATTCATGAAAATGCCTCCCGCTCTTCGTCTCGGCTATACCTCCACAGAGCAAGCCCAAAGCCCTTATGCCGCTTTTTATCGTGACGAGATGGCGCCTTTGCCTGAGCATGTGAAAGAAGCCCTGCTGACAGGGGGTCAGGCTTTTGAACTGTTTCCTTTGGCTTCTGAAGCCCCAAGCTTGCAAGAGCGCGGCTACTGGCCTATTGAGACGGGATTTGGTTTAGGCCCCGATGGTTCGGTGCAAGTGTTTGTATTGACCCAGATGCCCAAGGTGACACCTGCCATGTGGGACTGGTGGTTTGCTTGGCACGGCAGTGAGGCACAACGCTACAAGTTGTGGCATCCCCGAGCTCACATCAGTGCGAAGTGGGCCGATGGAAGAAGTGACTTGAACCATTACGTTGGTCGCACCTCCGAAGTGGTTGAGTATGTCGGCCCAGAATTGCTCAGCCTCACGATTCGTTTTGTATCTCCGGCGAGCATGGGCTTAGATGAGAACCGATTGAAGCGCCAAGGCGAGGTGGCCATTTGTGCCCGTGGTGGCATCGCTGGCACACCCATGGAGACGGGTTGGTTGATCCACCACCTGCGACCAACTCAGAATGGTTGTGAGATGCGTTCTCGCTTCTGGCTCGGCGGCAATAACGTACGCCCACGCGGCATGGACAACGTCTTCGGAAAGTTGATGGGGCGTGTTGCCGCCCATTTCAATCCTTTAAAGGCAAACCAAGGTGCAGATTTGTTGGTTCATTGCGCTCAAGAAATGAACCATCTGGCAGCCTTTCTGCCGACCCTTTACGAAAAATTTGGCCCTCATGCATCTGCTTAACTGAAAGGTTCAACATGAACAAAAAAATGACGAAAGGCCGCGTCTTTCGCCGAGGCGAAGCAGGGTTT
>CALPPP020000115.1 GCA_943325485.2 Rickettsia typhi | reverse complement strand
GACTTGGCCCAAAACGCAGCAGCAGATGCTTTGGCGCAACCCTTGCAACAATTTTTAGATGAGCACCGCTTTGGCACGGCGTTTCGCCATGGTTATTTGCTGCCCATGCTCGGCTGTATTTGGAGCTGCCCCACCACCCAAATGCTGCAATTTCCGGTGGCCACCATGGTGCGGTTTTGTGACAACCATGGTTTGCTGCAAGTCAACAACCGCCCACCGTGGTTCACCGTGGCCGGTGGCGCCAAGCACTATGTGCAAGCCATCACCGACCGCATCAGCGACAAGCGGCTGAACACCCCTGTGCTGGGCATTGCCCGCGACGACCATGGTGTGCATATTCGAACCGCCCAAGGCACGGAGCATTTTGACCACGTGGTCTTGGCGACACATGCCGACCAATCGCTTTCCTTGCTAGACGAGCCCAGCACCGATGAACAAGCATTGTTGGGCGCCATCCGCTTTCATCCCAACCGCGCCGTGTTGCACACCGACACCCGTGTCATGCCCAAGCGTCGCTTGGCTTGGGCGGCGTGGAATTACCAACGCACCCAAGATGACAGCGAAAGCGCTCGCGTGTGTTTGCACTACTGGCTGAACAAACTGCAACCCCTGCCTTTCAAGCAAGACGTGATCGTCTCACTCAACCCTGCCTCGCCGATTGATGCTGCCAAGATTTTGGGCAGCTACAACTACGACCATCCGGTCTTCGATTTGCCAGCCATTGCCGCCCAAAGGGCGCTGCCGCGCTTGCAGGGCCAACCACGCACCTGGTATGCCGGTGCTTGGATGCGCTTTGGCTTTCATGAAGACGGCTACCAAGCAGGCTTGGCTGCTGCGCAAGCCTTGCTGGCACGCCAAACCGACAAGCAAGAGGCTTTGGCGTGAGCTCTGCCCAGCCGCTCATCGGTTTTGGCCAAGTTCGCCACAGCCGCGCTCGGCCTAGCCGCCACGCATTTGCCTACCCCACTTGGTTTTTGCTGCTGCCCATGCGCAGCTTGGCAAAACAGCCCAAAGGTTTATTGGCCGTGAACCGGCGCGCAGCCATTTCTTTCCACGATGTTGACCATGGCGATGGTCGCTCGATCGCTTCTGGTGGCGCACTGGCGTGGCTGGATGAATTGCTGCAAAGCCAAGAAATCAACGACGCCCAAGGCGAGGTGTGGTTGCACTGCTATGCCCGCGTTTGGGGCTATGCCTTCAAGCCCGTCAGTTTTTGGTACTGCCACCGCAGCGACAACACACTGGCCGCCATCGTGGTGGAAGTGAACAACACCTTTGGCGAGCGCCATTGCTACGTCTTGCCCCAACCGCTCTATGGCCAGACCCTGCATGCTGACAAAGTTTTTCATGTGTCGCCGTTTTGCCATGTGCAAGGTCGTTACGACTTTCGCTTCATGCGCACCGACCACTCAGGGGAGCCGCAAACCGTGGTGCGCATCGACCACAGTGACGAGAAGGGCTTGCTCATCAGCACCAGTGTCAGCGGCAAACTGCAGCCCCTTACCGCCTCGGTGTTGCGCCGCGCTCTTTGGCGTTACCCGCTGCAAAGTTTTGGCGTGATCGCTCGCATCCATTGGCAAGCGCTGGGGCTGTGGCTCAAGCGTGTGCCTTTTGTGCGTAAACCCCCACCCCCTTCACAGTTCGCCACCCGTGGTGGCCTTTAAATCCCTTTTGCTTTCCCCCTGATTTTTTTGACCCATGTCTACCCTGCACTCGACCCAACACACCTCTTCTGCCGCTTTGACAAAAAACACGCCTTTGGCGGCGCGGCGCGCCTTGCGCATGCTCTGGTCCTTGAGCGTGGGTGGGCTGAGGGTTGAACTGCCCGATCAGCGTTTGCTGAGTTTTGGCAACTTGCTCAGCGGCCCGCAAGCCAGCATCCGCATTCATGATTGGCAAGTCTTCGCTTCGGCCATGCGTTCGGGCGACATCGGTTTTGCAGAGAGTTTCATTGCAGGCGACTGGGACACGCCTGACCTCACCACCTTGTTGCAGCTGTTGGTGGCCAACCGACGCCCGATCGATGATTTGATTTTTGGCAAATGGTGGGGTCGCTTGGCTTACCAAGTTCGACACTGGATGCGGCGCAACACCAAAAAGAACAGCAGCAAAAACATCCATGCCCATTACGACTTGGGCAACGGTTTTTACAGCCAGTGGCTAGACCCTAGCATGTCTTATTCATCGGCTTGGTTTGACAACGACACCAGCCAAGACCTGCAAACCGCGCAACACGCGAAAGTGCGACGCGCCTTACGCATGGCGGGCGTGCAAGCAGGCGCGGGTCAGCGTGTGCTGGAGATAGGCTGTGGCTGGGGTGGCTTGGCCGAAATTGCCGCTCGCGAATTTGGCGCCAAGGTGACGGGCATCACCCTGAGCCCCTCGCAATTGGCCTACGCCAGCGAGCGACTCGGCGCCCAAGCCATCCATGCGGATTTGCGACTGCAAGACTACCGCGATACCAACGACGGCCCCTACGACGCGATTTGTTCCATTGAAATGATCGAAGCCGTTGGCCGTGCCTATTGGCCGACCTATTTCCAAACCATCGCACGTTTGCTCAAGCCCGGCGGTCAAGCCTGCATACAAAGCATTGTGATCGACGACGCCTTGTTTGAGCGCTATGCCTTGGGTACAGACTTTATTCAGCAATACATTTTTCCAGGCGGCTTCTTGCCCAGCAGCAGCGAATTCAAGGCGCAAGCGCAAGCGGCGGGCTTGCAAGTTGTCGACAGTTTTGCCTTTGGCCAAGACTACGCCGAAACCTTGAAGCGTTGGCGAGAAGCTTATGTGCAGGCTTTGCCGCGCATGGACAAACTGGGTTTTGATGAACGCTTTGAACGCACCTGGGTGTTTTATCTGGCCTATTGCGAGGCCGCGTTTTTAGAGCGCAACACCGACGTGGTTCAGTTCACCTTGCGCAAACCTGCATGAGGCTTAACAACGGGGACAAGCTGAGCGCCTGGGCCTTGGTGCGTTTGGGGCTGCCGGCCTTGCCACTGGCCTTTGTGGCGCTGCCTTTGTATGTGTTGTGGCCGCATTACTTTGCCACCCAATATGGTGTGGCGCTGTCCTTGATTGGTGGCTTGCTGTTGTTGGCCAGAGCCTTGGATGCCGTGATTGACCCCAGCATTGGCCACTGGTTGGACAAGCTCTATGCGCACAGCCCCCAGCGTGTGTTGCGCCGGTGTTGGTTGGCGGCACTGATGTTGGCGCTGAGTTTTGTCGGTTTGTTTTTTCCGCAATGGTTGCTGGGTCGCGAAATGGCGCAAGCCGATTTGCTGGTATTGGTCGGCGCTTTGCTGCTCGTGTGTTATTTGAGCTTCAGCGTGCTCACCATTGCGCTGCAAGCATGGGGGGCGCGCATGGGTGGGGACAGCTTGGCGCGCAGTCGCTTGGTAGGTTGGCGCGAAGGCTTGGGTTTGGCCGGTGTGGTCCTGGCCTCTTTGGTGTCTGGCTTGGCTGGGATCGCTGAATTGGTGTCGGTGTTTGTCGGTGTGCTGATTTTGGCCATGCTTTCTTGGTCCAGTGCCGTGCAACCGGCACCTAGCCCCCCACACCAAGGCGGCTGGTGGTCTTCTCTTTGGAAGCCTTGGCAAGACAGCGCCTTTCTTCGCTTGCTTGGGGTCTTCATGGTCAATGGCATCGCTTCAGCCATACCCGCCACCTTGATTGTGTTTTTTGTGCAAGACCGACTGCAGCTTGGGGCTGAGATGCAGGCGCAGTTTTTGGGCACTTACTTTGTCGCGGCAGCCCTGTCTATGCCCTTGTGGCTTCGCTTGATCGCTCGCTTTGGTCTGAACAATTGCTGGGCTGCTGGCATGGTCTTGGCTATCGCGGTGTTCATCTGGTCTTTGGCGCTGGGAGCTGGGGATGTGTGGGGCTATACCGCCATTTGTGCTTTGTCGGGTTTGGCCTTGGGCGCAGACTTGATCGCACCTGGCGCATTGCTCAACGGCGTGCTGCAATCTGAGGACCAGCAACACCCCCACGCGGGTGCGTATTTTGGGTGGTGGCAAGTCGCCACCAAGCTGAATTTGGCGCTGGCCGCTGGGGTCGCCTTGCCTTTGCTAGAGTGGTTAGGCTACACCCCTGGTGCACAAGACGCCCCCGCCTTGGCTGCACTCAGTTGGTCCTATGCCTTGCTGCCCTGTGCTTTGAAATGTGTGGCGCTGCTGCTGTTGCTCAAAGCGTCTCGTGTATCGCTGAATAAGGAGTCTGTATGAAACGCCGCTTATGGTTATCCGCAGCTGCCGCCACCGCTTTGGGTGCAAGCGGCTGTGCCGGCCCGTCCGTCAACGACTATGCCCAAGAGCAACCTGCCCTGGACCTGAAAACCTATTTCAATGGCGTGGTCGATGCGTGGGGGGTGTTCACCGACCGCTCAGGGCGTGTGGTCAAACGCTTCACCGTGGTCATGAATTGCAGCTGGAATGGCGAGCAAGGTGTGCTTGACGAAGACTTTGTGTACTCAGATGGCAGCAAGCAAAAACGCATCTGGCGTTTGCAACACCTGGGCGAGGGCAATTACAGCGGCGCAGCCGACGATGTGGTGGGGCTTGCCAAAGGCGCCACCCGTGGCAACACCTTTCGCTGGGGCTATACCTTGGCCCTGCCCGTAGATGGCCGCGTGTGGGAGGTGCAATTCGATGACTGGATGTACCTGATGAGCAACCGCGTGATGCTCAACAAAGCCAGCATGTCCAAGTTTGGCGTGTTTTTGGGTGAGGTCACCTTGTCGTTCACCAAGCGGGTTTGAGCATGGCATGGCTCACCCCATTCAACCCAACGCTGAAAGACTGGCGTGGTCGCAGCGTGTGGTTGGTGGGCGCGTCCAGCGGCATTGGTTTGGCTTGCGCCAAAGCTTTGCATGCACAGGGCGCCAAAGTGTGTGTGTCGGCACGACAAGCAACCTTGCTACAACAGTTCGCAGACCAACACCCCGGCAGCATGGCGCTGCCTTTGGACGTGACCGACAAACAAGCGATGCAAACCGCTGCGCAAACCGTCCATGCTTCCCATGGTCTGGACGTGGTGGTGTATTGCGCGGGTGTCTACCAACCCCAACGTGCCACCGAATACAACTTGGCCAGCATGGAGCAGCACATGGCGGTGAATTACCACGGCGCTTTG
>CALPPP020000114.1 GCA_943325485.2 Rickettsia typhi | reverse complement strand
TAGCGGTATTTGGGTTTGATGCGCCCGAGGAAATTCAGCAGGACATGATCCGTAATTTGCCCAGTGCGGCGGCTTATTCGGACAGCAAGGGTATTTTTGCAGCCAGAAAAGCTGTCATGCAATACAGCCAAGAGCAGGGTGTGGACGGGGTTACGTTAGATGATATTTACCTAGGCAATGGTGCCAGCGAATTGATTGTCATGGCGACCAATGCTTTGCTTAACGATGGTGACGAAATGCTGTTACCTGCGCCAGACTACCCATTGTGGACTGCAGCAGTGAGTCTTTCAGGCGGAACACCTGTTCACTACATGTGCGATGAGTCCAATGGATGGATGCCTGATATTGCCGATATTCGATCAAAAATCACACCCAACACCAAAGGGATTGTGGTGATCAATCCCAATAATCCCACTGGCGCCTTGTATTCCGATGAGTTGCTTAAAGAAATTGTGCAAGTTGCGCGTGAGTTTGGTTTGGTCCTTTTTGCGGATGAGGTCTACGATAAGGTCTTGTACGAAGACGTCAAGCACACAGCTATTGCGAGCCTCTCTAAAGATGTTTTGACCCTTACCTTCAATTCCTTGTCAAAAAGTTACCGCTCTTGCGGTTACAGAGCCGGTTGGTTGATGGTTTCAGGCGAAAAAAAACCCGCTAAAGACTATATTGAAGGCCTCAATATGCTGTCTTCAATGCGCTTATGTTCCAACGTACCCGGTCAAAACGCCATTCAAACTGCCTTAGGTGGTTATCAAACGATTAACGACTTAATCAAGCCAGGTGGTAGGTTGCGTCGGCAAAGAGACTTGGCCTATGAGCTCATTACCGCCATCCCCGGTGTCACATGCGTTAAGCCCCAAGCTGCGCTTTATATGTTTCCAAAGCTAGATCCCAAGATGTACCCCATTAAGGATGATCAGCAATTCATCAATGAGCTATTGCAGGAGACGAAAGTCTTATTGGTGCAAGGTACAGGCTTCAACTGGCCAAGCACAGATCATTTTCGAATTGTTTTTTTGCCCCATGAAGACGATCTGCGTATTGCAATAGCACGTATCGCTAAATTCCTTGACCAATACAGAAAGCACCCAACAGCATGAAGCCTATGAATATTGGTCTTCTGGGAATAGGTACTGTTGGGCTTGGAACTTACCAAGTTTTGAATCGGAATCAAGAGGAAATTCAGCGAAGAGCCGGACGCAACATTCGTATTTCAATGGTTGCAGATATCGATGTCGAAAGGGCGCGGTCTCTTGTTGGCCCTGACTGCGTTGTCGTGAGTGATGGTCGACAAATCATTGCCAACCCTGAAATTGATATCGTGGTTGAGCTCATTGGTGGCTATGGCATCGCTTACGAATTGGTGATGGCAGCGATTGAGTCGGGAAAGCACGTGGTCACTGCGAACAAAGCTTTATTGGCTGTTCATGGGACTGAAATTTTTGAGGCTGCGCACCGTAAAGGCGTCATGGTTGCTTTTGAAGCGTCTGTGGCTGGTGGCATTCCCATCATCAAAGCTTTGCGAGAGGGTTTGACTGCCAACCGAATTGAGTGGATTGCAGGCATCATTAACGGGACCACCAATTTCATCCTTTCACAGATGAGAGAGAAAAATTGGTCTTTTCAGCAAGCACTGGAGATGGCGCAAAGTCTTGGTTATGCGGAGGCTGACCCGACTTTTGATATCCAAGGCATTGATGCGGCGCACAAGGCCTCCATCATGGCGGCTATCGCATTTGGCGTTCGGATGCCATTTAAAAATGCCTACATTGAAGGTATCACGCAGCTTCAATCACAAGATATTCGTTTCGCTGAGCAACTTGGGTACCGTATAAAACTTCTTGGTATCGCCAAACAAACGCCGGATGGCATAGAGCTGAGAATTCATCCCTGCTTGGTACCTGCAAAATCGATCATTGCAAATGTGGAAGGGGCCATGAATGCGGTGATGGTTCAAGCCGATGCCGTCGGAACCACGCTCTACTATGGCAAAGGGGCGGGCAGTGAGCCTACCGCCAGTGCTGTGATCGCAGACTTGGTAGATATCACCCGATTGCATACCGCAGACCCTTTGAACAGGGTTCCTCATTTGGCTTTTCAGCCTCAAGAAATGCGAGACATACCGATCTTATCGATCGATAAGGTTCTGACCGCTTTTTATTTGCGCTTAGGGGTGGCTGACCAAGCTGGCGTGCTGGCAAGCGTGACAGGAATCCTCGCAGAGTTCAATATCAGCATTGATGCCATGCTTCAACAACCTTCTCACATCAGGGAAGAGAGTACAGAATTGATCATCTTGACGCATCAGTGCACTGAATCCCAAATGAATGATGCGTTGGTAAAAATTCAATCTTTAGCGACAGTGATTGAACCCATTATTCGAATTCGAAAAGAAGAGTTGATCTGATGTTTTACGTTTCTACGCGAGGCTATGCTGAGCGACAGCGGTTTTGTGATATTTTGCTCGAAGGTCTAGCCCCTGATGGTGGTTTGTACCTTCCAGAGTCTTACCCTTCAGTCAATGAAGAGAAACTCGAGCATTGGCGACACATTTTTCACAGTGAAGGTTATGCCTCACTGGCATTTGAAATATTGTCTTTATACATTGATGACATTCCTGCTGATGATCTACGAAGGCTGTGTTTTAAGACATATACAAAAGAAGTGTTTGGCAGTTCGCTGATAACACCATTGAGAGCCTACCCTGACAATGTTTTTGTGCTTGCTTTATCCAATGGGCCAACCTTGGCTTTCAAAGATATGGCAATGCAGTTGCTTGGCAATTTATTTGAATATGAACTTGAAAGACGTCAGCAAACATTGAATATTTTGGGAGCTACCTCAGGGGACACAGGAAGTGCTGCTGAATATGCCATGAAGGGTAAAAAAGGGATTCAAGTATTCATGACCAGTCCGCATGGGCGCATGAGTAAATTTCAACAAGCCCAAATGTTTTCGTTGAATGAGCCCAATATTCACAATATTGCAGTTCAAGGAGTGTTTGATGACTGTCAAGATTTGGTCAAGCATGTCTCTAATGACTTGAGTTTCAAGCGCAAGTACCAAATTGGCACTGTGAATTCCATCAATTGGGCTAGGTTATTGGCTCAAGTTGTTTATTATTTTTCAGGTTACTTTCAGTCGACTAAAAACTCAAAACAAAAGGTGAGTTTCACTGTTCCCAGTGGAAATTTTGGCAATGTGTGCGCTGGCCATGTTGCACGAATGATGGGCTTGCCAATTCAAAATCTAATCGTAGCCACCAATGAAAACGATGTTCTCGACGAGTTTTTTCGAACGGGTGCTTATAAGGCGCGTTCTGGCAAGAATACTTTCGAGACATCAAGCCCTTCAATGGATATTTCAAAGGCAAGTAACTTTGAGAGGTTTATTTTTGACCTCCTGCGCAAGGATGCCAAGACAGTAAAACACCTCTTTGCCGAGGAGTTAGTCCGCACGGGGAAGTTCTCACTCGCCGAGCATCCGTTCTTTGCTTTTGCAAAAGAACAGTTTGGTTTTTTAAGTGGCAAAAGCACACATCAAGACAGGCTAAAAACAATTCGTCATGTCCACAAAGTGATGGGTGAGTTGATAGACCCGCACACCGCTGATGGCTTAAAAGTTGCGCTCGAATTTCACGATCAAAATGTTCCGATGTTGGTGCTGGAAACAGCATTGCCCATCAAATTCTCCCAAACAATTCTGGAGGCTATTGGGATACAACCACCATGCCCTCCAGCTTTTGCAGAGATCGAAGCGTTGCCACAATTTGTGAGTGTGATGCCTGCAGACCTCCCAGCTTTGAAAGATTTCATTGCCGCCCATGTCGATGGAGACTCTCCTTCATGATGCATGTGCTCGCATTCGTGGGTGCTTCCGGTACCGGGAAAACGACCCTGATTGAACATCTGATACGGTTGTTCAAAGACCGGGGTATGCGAGTGTCTACTGTGAAGAACTCTCACCACTCGGTTGAGATTGATCACCCAGGCAAAGACAGTTGGCGAATGAAGCAGGCGGGTTCTTTTGAGATGGTCTTGGTCTCTGATCGCAGCATGAGTTTGCAAAGAACTTTTGAGCGAGTCTCTCATATGTCCATCCACGAGGTAATTGCCCAAATGTATGATGGGATTGATTGGATTTTTGTAGAAGGATTCAAAAGCAGTGATCTGTTGAAAGTCGAAGTTATAAGACCGCAGGAGTCTTCACAGAATCCCTTGTTGTTCTCCGATGATTTTGTTGTGGCCGTTGCTTGTTCTTCATCAGCTGATTTCCCAGTGCCTACAGCCCTGCCAGTCTTGCCTTTAGACGACCCTGAAGCCATTGCTGAATGGCTCATCGACAACCAAGATAGATTCGTTTACGCATCGCCACTTCCATGAACCCATCTTCCTTAATTTCATTAGATGAAGCTCTTAAAAAGCTGTTGCTATGTGCCATGCCGCTTAATAGAGCTTTGAATGTGTCAACCTTTAGGGCAGATGGTTATGTTTTGGCGCAAGACTTGGTGTCAGCAATTCAAGTCCCATCTTTTGATAATTCAGCGATGGATGGATACGCCTTACGAGTTGCAGATTTAACTTTAAATGGTGGTGTTTTAAAGTTAGGTCAACGCATTCTTGCTGGCCATTCAGCCTCACCATTGAATGCTGGAGAAGTGGCACGAATCTTTACAGGTGCACCAGTCCCTATGGGAGCCGATGCCGTGGTGATGCAAGAAGAGGTTACCTTGGTTGATGACTCGCATGTGCGTTTTCAAACTTCGCCTGCGGTAGGTCAATGCATTCGCAAAAAAGGGGAAGACATTGATAAAGACATTGTGCTGCTTCCTAAAGGTACTCGCTTAGACCCTGGCTCATTGGGTTTGGCCGCCAGCATTGGCCTGCCTTCTCTGGCTGTGTCTGACAGTCCTAAAGTGGCTTTGTTTTCCACTGGCGATGAATTGGTCATGCCTGGTGACATCGAACCGCATCTTTTGCCGACAGGTTCTATTTTCAATTCAAATCGATTTTTTTTACGTTCATTGCTTGAACGCTTGGGATGTCTTGTTACCGATATGGGGAATGTGCCGGACGATCCCGAAAAAACTGTCCAAGCCCTGTCACATGCTGCGCTAGAGCATGATTTGATCCTTACAAGTG
>CALPPP020000113.1 GCA_943325485.2 Rickettsia typhi | reverse complement strand
CCGTGGTGCCGCCAATGTTCAAGTTGAGGTAGGGCGTGCCGCCGGTGGTGACAACCGTCACCGCTTCGGTGAAGGTGGCCGTGGCAATGACTACATCTCCAGCGTTAAGGGTGTTGTTGGTGGCTCCTGTGGCAGATGCAATGGCCACGCTGCTGACCGTGGGTACCACGCTGTCAATCGTGACGCTGAGCGAACTACTGACCGCGTTGGCGTTGCCAGCCACATCATAAAAATTGTTGCTGGCCACACTGACCACCGAGGTGCCACTACTTAATGCGTTGCTCAGCGCCAGTGTGGCGGTGTAGACCTTGCTGTTGGTAGCGTCCACCGTTAAACCACTCACGGTCCCATTCGTCACCGTGATGTCTGAAGCGCTGAAACCTACGGGCACTTCGCTGAAGGTAAAGGTCAGGGTGAGGCTCTCGCCCGCGGTGGCAGCGGTCTTGCTGCTGGTGATGGCTAACGTCGGTGCGATGATGGCTACCGTCGGTGCGGTGGTATCCAAGGTGTACAGAATGCTGTAGATCGCACTGCTACTGCTGGTGAAGGTGTTCATCACTTTAGCTTGCATGCTGTTGTTAGTGCCCACCTCCAGCAACAAACCACTCAGGTTGAAACTGGTGCCGCCTGAGCTGGCGATGGCTGAAGACCAGTTCAAACCACCATCGGCAGAGATGTAAACACTTTCATTGCTGCCCAGCGCCTCGCTCAAAGTGCCGCTGATGGTTTGGCTGGTGGTCTTGGTGATCTTGTCAGTAGGACTGCTGCCGGTATCAGAGGACATCAGCAACTGGGTGATGGTATTGGACAGACTGGGAGCAGTGGCGTCCACGGTGAAGGTGTTGGTGCTGGCAGTGGATAAATTACCTGCAGCATCAACCGTGTACAACCTGTAACTACCGTCCACCAAACCCGCGAGTGCCAAGCTGGTATTGGAGCCGGCCGCGCTGATGGCCACCGAGTTCCATGAGGTTCCCGAAGCACTGGTGATACTGGCCTCGCTGATCACGATGATGTTGCTGTTCACCAAGTAGGCTGTGCCGGTTTCACTGCTTTGCACCGTGGCATTGGCGGTGTTGGCGTAGGTGCCTGTAGTGAGCGTGGCCGTGGGTGAGGTGGTGTCCAGCACATAGGCTTTGGATAGCGATGTGCCTTCTGCCAATGAGGTGTTCACCACTTTGGTCATCAAGGTGCTGCTGCCCGAAAGTGTCGCCCCACTCAGCGAGAAGGTGGTGCTGCCGGTGGTGGCAGTGGCTGTAGTCCAAGTGCTGCCGTTGTCGGTTGAGACTTTCACAGTTTGTCCCGACAGCAACGATGTCGACAAGGTGCCGCTTACAGTTTGGCTGGCAGTTTTGGTGATGAGGTCGCTGCTGCTGGCGCCGGTGTCGTCGCTGATGCGCAATGAGGACACGGCGGGAATTGTGGAACTGCTGCCAGATGAAGTGCTGGGCACGCTGACATTCACCGTGGTACCAGAGTCTTTCTTGGCGCCAGAAAGACCCAATAAACCTAAAGCGCCCAGAGAGTTAACCCCACCGCTGGCCAACCAAGAAAAGAACCCGCCGGAGTTCTCGTCGTCCTCTTCATCAGATTTTTTATTACCTTTTTTCGCGACTTTTTCTGAGCTTTGTTTGTAGCCACCTTCTTGGTATGGCTTGCCGCCACCGCTACCACCGCCCGCCGAACTGGACGAGGAGGATGAACCTTTTCCGCCTATCAAGGCACCCGCAACAGTGTTGCCATCTTTGTCTTCTTGCGCGGTGGGGTTGGGTGAATCAGAAGGTTCTGCGCCAGGGCGTCCTTCGACTTTTCGCAGCATCCCGTTTTTTTGCTCGATCACCATCTTGCTGGGCGGTGCATTGGGGCTCTTGTAGTAAAACCCTTTGAGCAAAACTTGCCCACCGCCTGGCACGGTGACCAATAAGTCGTCACCCCATTTCGCGGTCTGGGCGGTTTCTGCATTCTTGTCCACTTTGGACTTGCCCGAAGGCTTCATGCGGAACTGCGTGCCTGGGCGAACCGTGATCGATTGGTTTGCGCCGGTAGAGATGTCGCGGCTGATGTTCAAGCTGCCAGGGTCGTTGCCTTTCGCTTCCAACACCCACCCACTTCCACCCGCTGGAGCAGTCGGCTTGACGTTGGTAGGCGGCGAAGTTGCCATGGGCGCAGCACTCGTCATTCGACAAACAGTCGAAAAACAAGAAAATTAACAAGGGGTTCTGATTTTGCTGATTAATTAAGAAAATCAACGAGTTAATCGACAAATTTGCGGTAAATCGCCGGCAATAAGGTGCGGTACTTTGGTGAGGTTAATTCTTTACTTTAACTTTAGCCGTCATTTCGAGAAGCAAGGCGACAAAGCAGTCGAGAGATTGCTTCAGCCCTTCGGGCTTCGCAATGACGGAATCACTCGCAATGACGGAATCGCTCGCAATGACACACACCGTCTGACGAAAAGCGTCAGCGCTTGGCTTTCCAAGCACCCCAAACAGCCATCAAACCGGGGATCAAAATCATGGCCCAAATGATTTTGTCCAAATTTGCTTTGACCCAATCGATATTGCCAAACAAATAACCTGCAGTGCAAATACCCCAAACCCAAATAAAGCCACCCAGCACATTGAACAGCGTAAAACGACGCCTGTCCATGTCAGCCACGCCCGCTACAAACGGGGCAAAGGTACGGATGAAGGGCAGGAAACGGGCCAACACAATAGTGATGCTGCCGTAACGTTCATAAAACGCATGGGCTTGGTCATAGGCTTGGCGGTTGAACCACCGCGTGTTGGCGTTCAGCAGGCGTTGTCCAAAATGCCGCCCAATCAAATAATTGCATTGGTCACCCAAGATGGCTGCAGCTGTCAGCAAGCCCAGCACCAGCGGCAAACTCAGCAACTCAGCGCCAGCCATCGCACCCACCACGAACAGCAGGGAGTCGCCCGGCAAAAAGGGCATCACCACCAAACCGGTTTCGACAAATACCACCAAAAACAAGATCGCATACACCCACACGCCATAGGCTTGCACAAACGTCTCCAAGTAGCGGTCAATGTGGAGGATGAAGTCAAGCAGCAAGGTTAAGGTGTCCATGGCGGCGATTATCACTGGCACTTGATGCCCCTTTAGAATCCCCTGGGTGAACGCCCCCACCTCTGCGCGACGCCCCATCCGCGAACTCCCCGATGAACTGATCAGCCAAATTGCCGCCGGTGAAGTGGTCGAACGACCTGCCTCGGTGGTGCGTGAACTGGTGGACAACGCTTTGGACGCCGGTGCTGCCCAAGTGGTGGTGCGTCTGATCGAAGGCGGGGTTCGCCTCATCAGCGTGGAAGACGACGGCATCGGTTTGCAAACCGCTGACATGCCATTGGCCCTGCGCCGTCACGCCACCAGCAAGATCAGCAATTTGCACGACCTTGAATCGGTGGCCACCATGGGGTTTCGTGGCGAGGCCTTGGCGGCTATCGCTGCGGTCAGCGAACTGTCGCTGACGTCTCGCACCACTGAGCAAGACCATGCCATGCACCTTGATGCGCGAACCGGTGAATTGCGCCCAGCGGCTCGCAGCGTGGGCACCACCGTCGAGGTGAAAGAGCTGTTTTTCAGCACCCCCGCGCGGCGCAAATTTTT
Source organism: Rickettsia typhi (assembly GCA_943325485.2). GTDB lineage: Bacteria > Pseudomonadota > Gammaproteobacteria > Burkholderiales > Burkholderiaceae_C > Limnohabitans. Next base: position 1,607 of record CALPPP020000113.1, on the reverse strand, counting down.
AAAATCCACCACCACCGAACTGGCGCATTGCTTAGAATCTTTGCGCCGCCACGCCTTGGCACGACCCGATGTGGGCTTTGCGCTTTGGCACGACGGCAAGCTGGTGGTGCAGTGGCGAGCCCAATCGCACGACAACGCTTTGGACGCACGTTTGGCCGATGTGCTGGGCGAAGAGTTTGTCAAAACCTCGGTAGCGGTTGACCATGTCCACGCGGGTCTGCGGGTGCTGGGGCGAGCCGGTTTGCCCGACGCTGCCAGGTCCCGTGCCGACCACCAATTTGCCTATGTGAATGGCCGCTATGTGCGTGACCGTGTGCTGGGTCACGCCGCTCGCAGCGCCTATGAAGATGTGTTGCACGGCCAGCGCCAGCCGGTGTACGCGCTGTACCTTGATATCGACCCCGCAAGGGTGGATGTGAATGTGCATCCCACCAAAATCGAGGTGCGTTTTCGTGACAGCCGAGAAGCCCACCAAGCGGTGCAACATGCGCTGACGCAAGCGCTGTCGGTCTCCCGCGCTGGGCAAGCCATGAGCACCAGCAGCGCTTTGGCGTCGCACACGGGTTCCATCACCGGCCCACACGTCGAACACGCACAAGCCATCTCGGCTTTGCAAAACTTTGGCTCACAGACCGCAACGACCACCTTCAGCCAAAGCGCCCTGCCGTGGTCACCGCCGCAAGCTGGCCATGTGGTGAAAGATTTGGCGCAGCTCTGGCAACCCACGGTGTTGCACACGCAAAGCCCAAGCGTTGAATTCACGCCATTACCCGAGGGCGAATGGCCTTTGGGCAAGGCCTTGGCGCAGTTGCAAGGTGTGTACATCTTGGCTGAGAACGCCCAAGGTTTGGTGGTGGTGGATATGCACGCAGCCCACGAGCGCATTGTTTACGAGCGCTTGAAAACCCAACTCGCACAACACCAACTGCAAAGCCAAGCGCTGCTCATTCCTGCCTCCTTTGCTGCCACGCCCCAAGAGATGGCAACCGTGGAAAGCCATGCGGCCACCTTGGCGGCTTTGGGCTTGGAGATTGAAGCACTGGGCGCGCAATCATTGGTGGTCAGACAGGTGCCCGCCACACTGGCTCAAGGTGATGCGGTGGCTTTGGCTCGCAATGTGTTGGGCGAGTTGGCGCAGCACGATGCGCATGATGTGTTGCAACGGGCCAAAGACGATGTCTTGGCCGCCATGGCCTGCCACGGCGCGGTACGTGCAAACCGGATGCTGACCTTGCAAGAGATGAATGCCTTGCTGCGCCAAATGGAAGTGACTGAGCGAGCTGACCAATGCAACCACGGCAGACCCACTTGGCGACAACTGGGTATGCGGGACTTGGACAGCTTGTTTTTAAGAGGACGTTGATGCATCCCAATTTGGTGATTTTGTTGTTGGCCTTGTCGATTGGTTTGCAGCCTGTTTCTACCGATTTGTATTTGCCCGGTCTGCCCGGTTTGGCGCTGGACTTGCAAGCCAGCGTGGGTATGGTGCAGTACACCCTGAGCGGCTTGTTGTTGGCGTTTGGCATATCGCAACTGCTGTGGGGACCGTTCTCAGACAAGGTGGGGCGTCGCCCCATCATGCTCGTAGGTTTGGTGATGTACACCGT
>CALPPP020000112.1 GCA_943325485.2 Rickettsia typhi | reverse complement strand
TGGCGGCGAACTGTGCCGACCCAGACGATTTGCAAAAACTCGGCGCTGAAACCTTGAAACAGTTTGGCCATGTGGATGTGTTGCTCAACAACGCGGGTGCGGCTTGGGGCGCACCTGCCGAAGACCACCCCTTGGAAGCCTGGGACAAGGTGATGAACCTGAATGTGCGTGGCTATTTCATCCTCAGCCAGTACATTGGCAAACACAGCATGATCCCCAAACGCAGCGGCAGCATCATCAATGTGGCCTCTATCACCGGTTTGGGCGGCAACCCCACCGGCATCAACACCATCGCTTACAACACCTCCAAAGCCGCTGTCATCAATTTCTCATGCGCCTTGGCTGGCGAATGGGGTGTTCACAATATTCGGGTCAACTCGATTTGCCCAGGTTTCTTCCCCAGCAAAATGACTGCGGGCACCTTTGAGACCTACGGCGAGGATCTATTGAAGGCCAGCGCGCCCTTGCGGCGTTTGGGCGACAACGAAGACTTGAAAGGCATCACGGTGCTGTACGCATCGGATGCTGGCAAGCACATCACCGGCCAATGGCTGGCGGTGGACGGCGGCGTGAGCTGCATTACCAGCGGATAAAACAGGAGACTTCCATGCCACACAACCCCCAAATCCATTTGGTCAGCCGCCCCACGGGCGAGCCCACGGCTGACAACTTCAAATTGCTCACCTTGGAGACACCCGCTTTGCAAGACAGGCAAGTGTTGGTCAAGCACGAGTACATGAGCCTGGACCCTTATATGCGTGGCCGCATGAACGACGGCAAAAGCTATACCGCACCCCAAGCCTTGAACGCAGTCATGGTTGCAGGCACGGTGGGCGAGGTGGTGGAGAGCCGTCACCCCCAATTTGCCGTGGGCGACAAAGTGGTCGGACTGGGCGGCTGGCAAACCTACAGCGTGGTGGATGCTGATGTGCCTGCTGCACTTCGCAAAATCGACACCACCCATGTACCCATCAGCCATTACCTGGGTGCTGTGGGTATGCCAGGCGTCACTGCATGGCACGGTTTGGTGCGCATCATCAACCCCAAGGCCGGTCAAACCCTCACCGTCAGCGCCGCCAGTGGCGCGGTCGGCAGCGCCTTTGGTGCCTTGGCCAAAGCCCGCGGTTGCCGCGTGGTCGGCTTTGCCGGTGGCAAGGACAAATGCGATTACGTGGTGAAAGAACTCGGCTTCGATGCTTGCATCGACTACAAAGAACACAGCGACTACCTGTCCTTGTCCAAAGCCATCAAAGACGCTTGCCCCAACGGCATCGACGGTCATTTTGAAAATGTGGGTGGCATGGTGTTGGATGCGGTCATGCTGCGCATGAACGAGTTCGGCAGCATTGCGGTTTGCGGCATGATCGCCGGCTACAACGGCAAGCCTATTCCCATGACCAACCCTTCCTTGATTTTGATGAGCCGTTTGAAAGTGCAAGGCTTTATCGTCAGCGAACACCCTGCCGATTGGCCCGAGGCCTTGAAAGAACTGGGTACCTTGGTGGGCAGCGGCAAGTTCAAACCCCGCGAAACCGTGGCCCATGGCTTGGAGAATGCACCCGAGGCATTTTTCGGTTTGCTCAAAGGCAAAAACTTTGGCAAACAAGTCGTGAAAATCTGAAGCCTTTTTGAAAGCTCGCCATGTCTGCCTTGATTCTTCACCACTACCCCACCTCGCCCTTTGCTGAAAAAGTGCGTTTGATCATGGGCTACAAAAAGCTGTCGTGGCAAGGTGTGACCATCCCCATGGTCATGCCCAAGCCCGACCTCATGCCCTTGACGGGTGGCTACCGCCGCACACCGGTGTTGCAAATTGGCGCTGATGTTTATTGCGACACCGCACTGATATGCAATGTGGTGGATCAGTTGCACCCCGAGCCTTCGCTCTATGGCAAACACGCCAAAGGCTTGGTGCGTACGGTGGCGCAGTGGGCCGACAACATCGTTTTTCCTGCTGCCATGGGCTACAACTTCCAGCCTGCTGGCGCCGCCCATGTGTTTGCCAGCACCGACCCCGAGGTGGTGAAAGTGTTTGCGGCCGACCGCCAAGCCATGCGGGGTGGGGCGTCACGTATGCCTGCCGCAGACGCAACCGGCGCATACAAGAACTACTTGCGACGCGTCTCCAGCATGTTGGAGGGCCAAGACTTTGTCATGGGTTCCCAACCCACCTTGGCCGACTTTTCTATCTACCACTCGGTCTGGTTCACCGTGGTCAAAGTGCCTTTGCTTGCAGGTATTTTGGACGCCACACCCTTGGTGAAGGCTTGGGTTGAACGCATGGCAGCTTTCGGCCACGGCAGCAGCACCTCACTCAGTGCAGCTGATGCGCTTAAGGTCGCCCATGACGCCACACCCTTGGATGTGAGCAAAGAGGTATTCCAAGACGAGCACGGCATTCCCTTGGGCACACAAGTCATCGTTCACGCTGATAGCTTTGGTACCGAACCCACACAGGGCGAGTTGGTGGCCGCCACCCGCACACGCTACAGCTTGCGTCGCCACGATCCACGCACTGGCACTGTCCATGTGCATTTCCCGCGCAACGGCTTCCATATGAAAAAGGCAGAAGCATGATTTCAGACTTCAAAGGCAAAACCGCCGTCTTGACGGGTGGCGCATCGGGCTTTGGCTTGGAATGCGCCCGCATTGGGGCCTCTTTGGGCATGAATGTGGTGCTGGTCGATGTGCAAAAAGACGCCCTCAAAGCCGCACACGATGAAATCAAAGCCATGGGTGCACAAGTCATGGCCAAGCGGGTGGATGTGTCCAACGCTGACGAGATGCAAGAACTTGCAACGGCTGTGTTTGAGCGCTTTGGCGCACCGCACTTTGTGTTCAACAACGCAGGGGTGGGCGCTGGCGGCTTGGTTTGGGAAAACTCGGTCAAGGATTGGGAATGGCTGTTGGGTGTGAACGTCTGGGGCGTCATCCACGGTGTGCGCTTGTTCACCCCCATGATGTTGGAGGCGGCCAAGAAAGACCCCTCATACCAAGGCCATATCGTCAACACCGCCAGCATGGCCGGGCTGTTGACGCCGCCGAACATGGGTATTTACAACGTCACCAAACACGCGGTGGTGGCTTTGACCGAAACCCTTTACCAAGATTTGAAATTGGTCAGCGAGCAAATCAGCGCAAGTGTGCTGTGCCCCTACTTTGTGCCCACCGGCATCAACCAAAGCGAACGCAATCGTCCATCGCATTTGCCGCCAGTAGCGCCTACCAAAAGCCAACTCATTGGCCAAGCCATGAGCGACAAAGCGGTAGGCAGCGGCAAAGTCAGTGCTGCTCAGGTTGCTCAGATGGTGTTTGACGCCATGAAAGCTGAGCAGTTTTACATCTACAGCCACCCCAAAGCCTTGGGCAATGCCCAAACACGCTTTGATGCGATTGTTCATGGAAGCAACCCGCCAGACCCGTTTGCAGAGCGGCCGGACATAGGTGTAACACTTAGGAATTCACTAAAAGAATAAATGTGTATAATGTATTCATTTTTTCAACAAAGTCGACAAAATGAATACTTTCGAAGAATACGAAAAGACATCATCAAAAGCAGCAATTCTGCTGTTTTTATCGCTTATTTTTCTGTTTGTTGGTAGCTCTCTACCCACCATCAACACCGTCACGCCCCGCCTGAATTCGGACCTCATGGCCTTCTTTGGCCTGGGTTTGTTTGGCGTGGTCACCTGTTTTTACCTGCCGCGTGAAGCCACACGCTTTAGCTTGAGCTCGCTTGGCATACTCTGCGGCGGCTGGTTAATGCTGGCTTGCGTGCAGTACATCGCAGGCATCAACACCACTTATTTCAGCTATTTTTTGGTCACCACTTCCTATCTTGTTGCTGTGGTTTTGCTGAGCGCGTGGGTCAAGATGTGGGTGCAAGCGGGGCAGGGCCGTTTACTCGCGGATACCGTCATGACCGGCGTGTTGATCGCGGGTTTGCTGCAAGCCGCCAGCATTTGGCTGCAAATGCTGCAGTTACAAGATTGGCTCAGTCCATGGTTGAACAAGTCCGTCACTTTTCCTCGGCAAGGTGGCTTTTTAAGCCAGCCTAATTTGTGTGCCAGCCTGATGGTCAGCGCCATGGTGTGCTTGGTGTTTTTGAAGCCTGAGGAGGAAGAGCAAAGCGCTCGCCCTGCGCCTTGGCGCTTGGTCGCTACGGGTTTCATGATGCTGGCGGTGTATGCCACCAGTTCGCGTACCGGTTACCTTGAAGTACTGCTTGTCAGTGGTTTGCTTGCGCTGGTTCGCCATCGCCTGAAGATTTCTTGGGTTTGGGTGGCTTTGATCGTTTGGCAACTGTTGGCGATTGGGGTAGGTGAGGTGTTGGCCACCTTAGGTTTGATGTCTGGCCAGTTGTTGGAAGAATCCCGCAAAGCGGTGGAAGCCTCAGGCAATCACCGCATACGAATCTTGAGCGATGTATGGCTGTTGATTCAGCAACACCCTTGGATGGGTGTGGGTTGGCGGCAGCTCCAAGTCGTCCAAGTGTTGACGCCCGGTATCACTGAACCCGTCGACCATGCCCACAATGTGGTGGCGCAAATTCAAGTCGAGCTGGGTATTTTGGGCACTTTGTCTTTGCTGGCTTTTACTGGCTTTTGGTTGTTCAAGAAAAAACCTTGGCTTCAAGCCAATGGCGCGGAATTGGCCATGGTCTGCGTGGTCATGGTTTTAGGACTGCACAGCTTGCTGGAGTACCCTTTGTGGCACGCCTTGTTTTTGTTTTTATTTGTGATCGCCTTCAGTCTTTTGCCAGAAGAAACCTACCCCGTGCGTCTGCCACTGTGGTTGGTGAAAGGCTTTGGCATGCTTTTGCTGTTTTGTACAGCGTGGTTTTATATCGACCACAGCAAAGCCGTGTCTGCCTACGAGCGGTTTAACCAAAACAAATCTTCAGATGAGTTGATTGCCGCAAACAAAACCGTGTGGTGGAACCGTTTGTTGTTTGAGAGCATTTACATGGTCAACACGCCAGTCAATGACGTCACCCGTCCTTTGATTCGCAGCATCGCCAAAGAAAACGCCAATGTGTACTCTCAAACCATGTTCATCAACTTGCCACTCTTGCAAGTCAAGATCCAAGATGGCGAGACTGAAACGGCCAACCAACTTGGTAAACGCATTTGCTTGAATACGTCGGAGGAAAACTGGAAAGCGATTCAACTACACTTGGCGGCTTTACAAGACCCTCGATTCAACAAGTGGCTAGACCAGTTACCCCCCGATACCTTGAACTGCAAAAACT
>CALPPP020000111.1 GCA_943325485.2 Rickettsia typhi | reverse complement strand
TGCTGCTTCTGGCGGTGGTGACGCTGAGCCTTTTGGGTGTGTTGGCCGCTCCTTGGCTGGTGTGGGCCATGGCCAGCGGATTGCAGCAGTCGGCACAGGGCATGGCCACCGCGGTAGACCTCACCCGTTATATGTTTCCCTACATCGCCTTCATGTCCATGGTGGCTTTGTCCGCAGGCATCTTGAACACATGGCGGCGTTTTGCTGTGCCAGCCGCCACGCCGGTGCTGCTGAATGTGTGCATGATCAGCGCGGCCGTGTGGGGTGCGCCTTGGCTGGCCGCGCAAGGCGTGGAACCCATTTACGCCATGGCCGGCGGGGTGATGCTGGGCGGCTTGCTGCAGTTGGCAGTGCAAATTCCGGCTTTGCGGCGCTTGGGCGTGTTGCCGCGTTTGGCACTTTCGCCCAAAGGCTTGCAAGATGCTTGGCAAGACGCAGGAACCCGTCGCATTTTGTCGCTGATGGCACCAGCTTTGCTGGGCGTGGGCGTGGCGCAGTTGTCGCTGATCATCAATACCCAAATCGCTTCGCATTTGACGCCGGGCAGCGTGAGCTGGATCAGCTATGCCGACCGTTTGATGGAATTTCCCATCGCCTTGCTGGGCGTGGCCTTGGGCGTGGTGCTGATGCCGCAACTCTCTGCCGCCCAAGCCAGTGGCGACGCAGATGCGTATTCGGCCATGCTCGATTGGGGCTTGCGCTTGGTGATGGTGCTGGCTTGGCCTTGCGCCGTGGCGCTGCTGGTATTTGCCCAGCCGCTGGTGGCGGTGCTCTACCACTATGGTGCGTTCACCGACCGTGATGTGGCGCAAACCACGCTGGCTTTGACCGGCTACGGTGTGGGCGTTTTAGGCTTGGTGGCCATCAAGGTGCTGGCGCCAGGGTTTTTCGCCAAACAAGACACCCGCACACCTGTGCGGATCGCGGTACTGGTGCTGGTGTTCACCCAAGTCATGAATATTTTGCTAGTGCCGTACTTGGCCCATGCCGCGCTCACTTTGTCGATTGGCCTTGGCGCTTTGCTCAACGCCCTGTGGCTGCTGCAAGGTTTGCGGCGCAACCGCAGTTTTGTCGCCAAGCCGGGCTGGGGCATGCTGATGCTGCGGGTGGCGTTGGCCTCAGCCGCCATGGGCGCTTGTCTTTTTTATGCCGCTGGCTATTGGGATTGGACGGCCTTGCGAGCCACGCCTTGGCTACGAATTGGCTTGATGGCAGGGGTGTTGAGCGCCAGCGCTGTGGTGTATTTCGCCACATTGCGGGGTCTTGGCATGGATCTTCGTGCACTTTTGCGCCGCTGAAGGCATGATGACGATATGGACTACAAATTAAAGCCCCCCAGCGCCTTGGACTACTTCACCAGTTTGGTGCAAAGTGACGACGAGTTCCCCTTGCTGGAAACCGCCATCAGCTTGGCGCAGGATGAATTTCCCTCGCTGGACATTCAGCAGGTGCTCAGCGACATGGACCACTGGTCTGCACGATTGAAGCGCAGCATCCTGCCCGGCGCAGACGCTTTGGACAAGCTGCGCGAGCTCAACCACTTTTTCTACGCCAACCTGCGCTTTGCGGGCAATGTGAACCACTACGACAACCCGCACAACAGCTATTTGAATGTGGTCATGTCCACCCGTTTGGGCATTCCCATCAGCTTGGCGGTGCTGTGGTTGGAATTGGGCCAAAGCATTGGCTTGCCGGTGTTTGGTGTGGGGTTTCCGGGCCATTTCTTGGTGAAAGTGGATTTGCCCGCGCCCCAAGAAGGCCATGTGGTGATTGACCCTTTCAGCGGTGAATCACTCAGCCGCGATGACCTGTGTGAGCGCCTCATTCCTTGGTTGCCTGGCGCCAAGCTCGGTCACCCGAATACCGTCTCCGACGACGCCTTGGCGTTTCATTTGCAAGCTGCCGAACCCCGCGACATCATTGCGCGAATGCTTCGCAATTTGCATGAAATTTACCGCCGCCAAGGCGATCAAGAGCGGCTGCTGAAAGTGCAAGCGAGGTTGGCGGTGTTGTTGCCGGAATAGATTGCTTCGGGGCTAAAGCCCCTCGCAATGACTTAACGGGGATTGCTTCGGCCTTCGGCCTCGCAATGACGTCATCGCGAGCTTATGTTCGTCATCGCGAGCGTAGCGAAGCGATCTAGCTGATCACCACCGCAGCACCCTCGCCCTTATCAGCGATGACGCCAATGCGGTAAACCTGCTCGCCCAAGTCCGCCAAGGTCTTGGCGCAAGCGTCCGCCTGTGAGGCGTCTAGCACCAGCACCATGCCAATGCCGTTGTTGAAAGTGCGGCACATCTCGGCCTCGTCAATGCCGGCCGTGGTTTGCAGCCAGGTGAAAAGCTCCGTGCGCGGCCAACTGGCGCGTTGCAGGTGCGCGGCGCAATGCTCGGGTAACACGCGGGGAATGTTCTCGGTCAAGCCACCACCCGTGATGTGCGCCAAAGCCTTGATGGGATGCGCCTTCAAAGCCGCCAAGACCGACTTCACATACAGCCGCGTGGGTGCCATCAGTGCCTCTTTGAAAGGCTGGCCGTCCAAGCTTTTTGGCAATTGAGAAGAGGCTCGGTCGATGCACTTGCGCACCAAGCTAAAGCCATTGGAATGCACACCGCTGGAGGCCAAGCCCAGCACCACGTCGCCAGGCTTCACGTCTTTGCCGGTGAGGATGAGCGACTTTTCCACCACGCCCACCGCAAAACCCGCCAAGTCGTATTCGCCAGCGGGGTACATGCCGGGCATCTCGGCGGTTTCGCCGCCAATCAAGGCGCAGCCCGACAGCTCACAACCCTTGGCAATGCCGCCCACCACCGCGGCGGCGGTGTCCACGTCCAACTTGCCGCAGGCAAAGTAATCGAGGAAAAACAGAGGTTCGGCACCCTGCACCAGCACATCGTTCACGCTCATGGCCACCAAGTCGATGCCCACGGTGTCATGCATCTGCCATTCAAACGCCAACTTCAGTTTGGTGCCCACGCCATCGGTGCCGCTGACCAAGACCGGTTCTTTGTAGTTTTTGGGTACTTCAAACAAAGCGCCAAAGCCGCCAATGCCCGCCAACACACCGTCACGCAGGGTTTTTTTGGCCAAGGGTTTGATGCGTTCGACCAGCGCATCACCAGCGTCAATGTCAACGCCAGCGTCTTTGTAGGAAAGGGGAGTGTTCATGGGGAGCAGGGCGCAAAGGCGCTAAAGGGTGGGGTCGATAGAATGGCGCATTCTAAATGCCGGGTCTTCCACCAGCTGATGTCTTCCTCCCCCGATTACCGACTCTATGCCGCTTGGCTGGCCATTGCGGCGGCAGTTGCGTTCGTGTTGTGGTGGTTGTTACCGGTTTTAACGCCTTTTTTGATTGCCGCCGTCATGGCCTATGTGCTGTCGCCGGTGGTGCAACGTTTGCAAACATGGCTGGGCAAAGGCTTTCCCAAAAGCTTGTTGGTGCTGGTGTGTGAAGCCGCTTTCATCGCCATTTTGCTGGCGGTGGTGGCCTTGGTGGTGCCGGTGTTGTTCAAGGAAGCGGCTCGCATTCAAGCCCAACTGCCGCAGCTTTTAGACGAACTCAAGGTGCATGTAGAGCCTGTGTTGCTGAGCTATGGATTTCCGATTGAACTTGATGCCCAAGCCCTCAAGGCGTGGTTGGCGAAAAACGCTGATGGTTTGTCTGACAGCGCCGTGTCATCGGTGTTGGCGTCCTTGCGCATAGGCGGCAGCGTGGCACTGGCGGTGGTGGGTAATTTGGTGTTGATTCCGGTGGTCTTGTTCTACTTGTTGATGGATGGCCATGTGGCGTTGTCGCACCTGCGTAAATGGGTGCCGCTGCAAGCCAAGGACTCTGTTGACAGTTTCGTCAACGAGGCTGACAGCGTGTTGGGCGAGTATGTGCGGGGCCAGTTGTTGGTCATGCTGATCTTGGCGGTGTACGACGTCATCGGTCTGTCCTTGTTTGGCTTGTCGGTGGCTTGGCCCATCGGCATCTTCACGGGCTTGGCGGTGTTTGTGCCTTATGTGGGTTTTGGCGTGGGCTTGTTGCTGGCCGCCTTATCAGGCTTTTTGGAAATGGCGCCCATGCAAGCCACCCTCATGTTGGTGGTGGTGTTTGGTCTGGGGCAGTTGATCGAGGGCTTTGTGCTCACGCCACGCTTGGTGGGCGAACGTATTGGTTTGCATCCACTGGCAGTGATTTTTGCTTTGTTGGCGTTTGGGCAGTTGCTGGGTTTTGTGGGTGTGCTCATGGCCTTGCCCGCCAGCGCCGTGCTGTTGGTGGCCCTGCGGCGTTTGCGCGAACGTTACATGGCCAGCCGTTTGTATGGGGGATAGCCCACACATGCGGCAAATTGCTTTGGACATCGGCGTCGATGTCAGCCCGACCTTGGACAACTTCGAGGTGGGTGACAACGCAGCCGCCTTGGAGCATGTGCAACTGTGGATGGCCGGCAGCACCCGCTCCCCTGTTCCCACCTATGTCTGGGGCGAGCAGGGTTGCGGCAAAAGCCATGTACTGAAAGCCGTGGCCCAAGCCATCACCTCGCAAGGCCACCGTGTGGGTTGGATGGATGCCAGCAGCACCGAACCCGTCGCATTTGACGCCGAATGGGATGTGGTGTTGATGGACGATGTGCAGGCCTACAGCGCAGTCCAACAACACGCTGCCTTCAACTGGTTTGTCCATGCCGCCACCCCGGGTTCTGCGCGTCAGCCATGGGTGCTGGCGGCGGGTTTGTTGCCGCCGCAAGACTTGCCTTTGCGTGAAGACCTGCGTACCCGTTTGGGCTGGGGCCATGTGTTTCACCTGCAGGTCTTGGAAGAAACCGAACGCCGTGCGGTCTTGGTCAGGCACGCCCAAGCGCTGGGCATGACCTTGAACACCGATTTGCTGGATTACCTGCTCAGCCGCTTCAGCCGTGACTTGGGTCATTTAATTGACCTTCTGCACCGCTTAGACGCCTTTGCTTTGCAAACCCAGCGCCCCCTCACCATCCCTTTGCTTCGAGCCATGCTCGACGAGAGTTAAGCCCATGAAATTGGCTTTATTTGACCTTGACCAGACCTTGTTACCGCTGGACTCCGACCAATCGTGGGGTGAGTTCACCTTGGGTTTGGGCTGGGCTGACCCAAGTACCTTCAAGCAGCGCAACGATGGGTTTTATGCCGACTACAACGCCGGTTGTTTGGACATTCATGCCTATGTCAGGTTTGCCACCGAAGCCGTGCGCCAACGCGGTTTGGCGGCCGCCCATGAAGCCCATGCGCAATTCATGCAGAAAGTGATTCAGCCCGCC
>CALPPP020000110.1 GCA_943325485.2 Rickettsia typhi | reverse complement strand
GTGGTCATCAAGTCGCGGGTGGCCGGGGAAATCACTCAGCTGAGCTTGCGCGAGGGAGACTATGTCAAAGCTGGCCAAGTGGTGGCCCGCATAGACCCCACCGAATACCAACGCAAACTGCGTCAAGCCGAGCAACAAGCGGATGCAGCCAAAGCGCAAGTCGATATTGCCAAGCGCCAATACGACAACAACAAATCGCTGGTCGATAAGGGCTTTATTTCGGTCACTGCACTGGAAACCTCTTTCTCCAACTTGTCAGGTGCTGAAGCCACTTACAAAGCCGCTTTGTCAGGGGCCGATGTGGCTCGCAAAGTATTGGATGACGCGGTGCTGACCTCGCCTATTTCGGGGCAGGTATCGGCGCGTTTGGCGCAGCCGGGCGAGCGGGTGTCTGTTGACGTGCGTCTGCTGGAAGTGGTTGATCTCAACAGCTTAGAGCTAGAAGCCACGATGAGCCCTGCCGATTCCATCGATGTGCGTGTGGGTCAGCAAGCCACACTTCAACTTGAAGGCCGCGAGCAAGCCGTCACCGCCAAAGTACAACGCATCAACCCCAATGTGCAAGCTGGCAGCCGAAGTGTGTTGGTCTATTTGCGCTTAGACAGCGTGAGTGGCTTGCGCCAAGGCTTGTACGGGCAAGGCCAACTGGCCCTCGGTCAGCGCCAAGTCGTCGCCATCCCGCTTGACGCTGTGCGCACCGACAAGCCCCAAGCCTATGTGCAATCCATCGACAACAACAAAGTGACTCACCATGTTGTGAAAACCGGTTTGCGTGGCCAGTTGCTGGGTCAAACCGACCATACTGTGTGGGTAGAAGTCAGCGGTGTGCCGCCCAACAGCGTGGTGTTGCGTGGCACAGCAGGTGCCTTGCGCGAGGGCTTGGCGGTTCGCTCAGGCAGCACACCTCCCGCCGCTTCCACTGCTTCACCCAACAGCAAGCCCTAGGCCATGTGGTTCACCCAAGTCAGTTTGCGCAACCCGGTGTTTGCCACCATGATGATGCTCGCCTTGGTGGTGCTGGGCCTCTTCAGCTACGGTCGCCTCAAGATTGACCAATTCCCCAATATCGATTTGCCGGTGGTGGTGATTACCACCGAGTACCCCGGCGCCTCGCCCGAAATCATCGAGAGCGAGGTGAGCAAAAAAATTGAGGAAGCGGTCAACTCGATCGCCGGCATCAGCGCCCTCACCTCACGCAGTTACGAAGGCTTGTCGGTGGTGGTAATTGAGTTTCAGCTGTATGTCAATGGCCGCAAAGCGGCTGACGATGTGCGCGAAAAAGTCTCGAATGTGCACCCGTTTTTGCGTACCGATGTGAAAGAGTCGCGCATCTTGCGCTTTGACCCTACCAGCCGCCCGATTTGGTCGGTGGCGGTATTGCCTGATGACAAAGCCACGGGATTGAGCCAGCCCTTGAGCAATGTGGAGTTGACCAACTGGGCGGACCAAGTCTTCAAGAAGCGGCTTGAAAACGTGCGTGGCGTGGGCTCTGTGGCCTTGGTGGGCGGCACCAAACGCGAAATCAACCTCTACCTGAATCCCCAAGCCATGGAAGCGCTGGGCGTGACGGCAGACCAAGTGGTGGCAGCCGTCAGCAACGAAAACCAAGACCTGCCGGTGGGCTCGATTCGTTCTATCCAGCAAGACCGCGTGGTGCAAGTGCAATCGCGCATGAAGCGCCCCGAGGACTTTGGCAACATCATCGTGGCTCGCAAAGGCGGCACCTATGTGCGGCTGTCGCAAGTGGCCAAGGTCAACGATGGTGCGCAAGAGTTGGAGAACATGGCGCTTTACAACGGGCAACGCACCCTGCTGTTGTCAGTGCTCAAAGCCCAAGACGAGAACACCATTGAAGTGGTGGATGGCTTGATAGACACCATGGAGTCCATGCGCAAACAGCTGCCCCCAGGTGTTCGCCTAGAGCCTATTTTTGATGGCTCAAGACCCATCCGCGTGGCGGTCAATAACGTTCGCAAAACCCTCATCGAAGGCGCTTTGCTGACGGTGTTGATTGTGTTTTTATTCTTGAACTCTTGGCGCTCGACCATCATCACCGGGCTGGCTTTGCCGATTGCGGTGATTGGCACTTTTTTGTTCATGAGCTTGTTTGGCTTTACCATCAATATGATGACCCTCATGGCCTTGTCGCTGTGTATTGGTTTGCTGATTGACGACGCCATCGTGGTACGCGAAAACATTGTGCGCCATGTGCAAATGGGCAAAAACGCGTTCACCGCAGCCATGGAAGGGACCAGAGAAATTGGCCTGGCAGTGCTGGCCACCACTTTCTCTATCGTCGCCGTGTTCTTACCCATTGGATTCATGGAAGGCGTGATTGGCAAGTTCTTCCACGAGTTTGGTTTGACCATCGTGGTGGCTGTGGTCATCTCGATGTTTGTCAGTTTCACCTTAGACCCGATGCTTTCTAGCGTTTGGCACGACCCCAGCATCCATATCCGCGGCCAAGCCACCAAGCCGCTGAACTGGTACGACAAATCGATTGGACGTATCACCGGTTGGTTTGAAACCACCACAGACCGCTTGAGCGGTGTGTACCAGCGTTTGCTGGCGTGGGCTTTGTTGCATAAACTGAAAACCGTGTTGGCCGCCGTGGGTATTTTCGTGGGCAGCATCTTCATGGTGCCTCTCTTGGGCACAGAGTTTGTTCCTAAGTCGGACTACTCAGAGTCCACGGTTACCTTTTATGTGCCAGTGGGGTCATCTTTAGAAGTGACCGAGCGCAAAGCGCAAGAGGTTGAAAAACTGCTGCGCAGTTTGCCCGAGGTGCGCTACACCTTGACAACGATCAATACGGGTAACGCCAACGGCAAAATTTACGCAAACGTCTATTTCCGCTTGGTAGACCGCGGTTTGCGTGAGCGCAACCTCAACAGCATCACGCCAGATATTCGCCAGCGCCTAAGTCAGTTGTCTGGCATCACTGTCACCCATGTGGGACAACTCGACAGTGTGAGTGGAGCCAAGCAAATCGATTTTTACTTGCTCGGCCCGGACCAAGCCGAGCTCGAACGTTTGGCCGCACAGGTCATGGCTAAACTCAGTCAGGTCAAAGGCTTTGTCGATATCGAGTCCAGCGTTAAACCCAACAAACCTACCATTGACATCGCTATCAAGCATGAAGCTGCTTCGGACTTTGGCATGAACGCCAGCAGCATTGCCAACCAATTGCGCACTTTGGTCGCCGGTCAAAACATTGGCGTGTGGCGAGCCAGCAATGACCAAACCTACGATGTGTTGGTGCGTCTGTCGCCCGAATCGCGAACAGCGCCGCAAGACCTTGAGCGCCTGCCATTCAATCTCCCGCCTGCAGCAGACGGCAGCACGCGTACGGTCAAACTCAACCAAGTCGCGCGGATAAGCGAAGGCGTGGGTCCCAATCAAATCAACCGACGTGAGTTGTCGCGCGAGGTGTCTTTCAGCGGAAATGCCTATGGCCGTGCCAGCGGAGACGTGTCCAAAGAAATCCAATCCGTCATGGCGTCTATGCAATTGCCTGATGGCTACCGCTACCAATTTGGTGGCTCCACCAAAAACATGAAAGAGTCTTTTGCCTACGCTGTCTCAGCGCTGGTGATGGCGATTATTTTCATTTACATGATTTTGGCCAGCCAGTTCAAAAGCTTTTTGCAACCTTTGGCCTTGATGACGGCCTTGCCTTTGACCTTGATAGGCGTGGTCTTGGCTTTGATGTTGTTTCACTCCACCTTGTCTTTGTTCTCGGTGATTGGGGTGATCATGCTCATGGGCTTGGTCACTAAAAATGCGATTTTGTTGCTCGACTTTGCCATTCGCGCCCGAGAAGGCTTGGACAACGGCGACGGCACCCGTGAAGCGCCCATGGACCGCAGTGAAGCTTTGCTGATGGCGGCCAAGGTGCGCTTGCGCCCCATTTTGATGACCACCTTGGCCATGGTGTTTGGCATGATGCCCTTGGCCTTGTCCACCAGCGAGGGGGCAGAGCAAAGAGCCCCCTTGGGGCAAGCGGTGATTGGCGGCGTCATCACCTCCTCGTTGCTGACCTTGGTGGTAGTGCCCGTGGTGTATTGTTATCTGGATGATCTGACGCAATGGCTCAAACGCCTATGGGGCACGACAACCGACAATACGCAAAGTCGTGCTGGTTAAAATTTCTCCAATGAACTGCTACAACGAATCGTTATGAACACAGAACTTGCCCGCTTCAATATGGTTGAACAGCAAATCCGTCCTTGGAATGTGCTGGACCATGCTGTGCTTGAGCAGTTGTCGTTTGTCGACCGCAGCCTGTTTGTACCAAGCGCCTTTGAAGACTTGGCTTACAGCGATACAGAAATTCCTCTCTTACATGGCGAAACCATGCTGGCACCGCGTGTCGCGGCCAGGTTGGCACAAGACCTGTTGTTAAAGCCCACCGACAGCGTGCTGGAAATTGGCACGGGCAGTGGCTACCTCACGGCCTTGTTGGCCAGTTTGTCTGCTACCGTGCTAAGCCTAGAGTGCCACGCCGATTTGCTCGCGCAAGCGCATACCCATTTACAGCAAGCTGGTATTGCCAACGCACAACTGCTTCCAAGCAGTGGCCTACCGATTGATCTGCCACGTGACTCTTTTGATGCGATAGTGCTGACAGGCTCTGTCTCGCAGGTGCCCACAGAGCTGCTGGACCTGCTCAAACCGGGGGGCCGATTGATGGCGGTTGTGGGTGAAGAACCTATCATGCAAGCGACCCGTTTTACCCGCGCCAGCCATGGCGCTATTCAGTCGCAGGTTGTGTGGGACGTGGTGTTGCCACGCTTGCACGGCTTTGTGCAAACACCTGCTTTTCAATTTTGAATCGCTCACCCCAAAGGAAGACCATGCGTTCTTTTCGTCCCCTGCCCCTTATTTCGGCCATGGCTTTGGCCTTTTGTGGCGTGGCCCATGGTCAAAGCTTGCTCGAGCTCTACGATTCAGCCCGAGGCTTTGATGCCAACTACCAATCGGTGCAAGCGCAATTTGAAGCCACGCGTTTGAAGTCTGCCCAAGCCCAGGCCAAGCTCGGGCCCACTGGCAGCTTGAGTGTGAATGTTTCAAAAAATAACTTCAGCTACGACCCCGTCAAAACGTCAGCCACCAACCCTAGCTTCACACGCTTTTACGGGACCAACACCGCGACCGTTGTAGGCTCGCAACCCCTTTACCGCCCTGGTGACAAAGCCGAAGTCGCGCAAAGCAGCTTGCAAATGCAAGTGGTGCAAGAGCAGCTGGTTGCTGCCGAACAAGACCTGATGGTGCGTGTCAGCCAAGCCTACTTC
>CALPPP020000109.1 GCA_943325485.2 Rickettsia typhi | reverse complement strand
CTCGAGCAGCGCATTCTTGACTCCATGCCCGCCATCGAGCGCTGGTTTCGCATGGAGTGGATGGAACACACGCCACCTTTTTACAGCTCGGTGGACATCCGCAATGCGGGCTTCAAACTCGCTCCTGTTGACACCAACCTCTACCCCGGCGGCTGGAACAACCTCACGCCCGAGATGCTGCCTTTGGCGGTGCAAGCAGCGATGGCGGCGATTGAGAAAATTTGCCCCGAAGCCCGCAACCTGTTGCTGATTCCCGAGAACCACACCCGCAACACGTTTTACCTGAGCAATGTGGCGCAACTGGCGCGCATCTTCAACATGGCGGGTTTGAATGTGCGCATTGGCTCGATCAACCCTGAGATCAAAGAAGACACCGTCATTGAGTTGCCCAATGGCGAATCTGTCAAGTTGGAACCCGTCATCCGCAGCAAAACCCGTTTGGGCCTGAAAGACTTCGACCCTTGCACGATTTTGCTGAACAACGATTTGAGCGCAGGCATCCCCGGCATCTTGGAAGATCTGCACGAGCAATACCTGCTGCCACCCTTGCACGCAGGTTGGTGTGTGCGGCGCAAAAGCCAGCATTTCGCCAACTATGAAGAAGTGTCCAAGCGCTTTGGCAAGTTGCTCGGCATTGACCCTTGGCTGATCAACCCCATGTTCAGCCATTGCGGCGAGGTCAATTTCGCAGAAGGCACCGGCATGGAATGCCTGACCACCAATGTGGATATGTTGCTGACCAAAATCCGTCGCAAGTACAAAGAATTCGGCATCCACGAAAAACCGTTTGTGATCGTCAAAGCGGACAACGGCACCTATGGCATGGGCATCATGACGGTGCGCAGTGTGGCCGATTTGGAGGCTTTGAACCGCAAAACCCGCAACAAAATGAGCGTGGTTAAAGACGGCCAAGAGGTTAACCAAGTCATCATCCAAGAGGGTGTGCTCACCAACGAGCGCATCAATGATGCGGTGGCCGAACCCGTGGTCTACATGATGGACCGCTATGTGGTGGGTGGTTTTTACCGCGTTCACGCTGAGCGCGGCGTAGACGAGAACCTGAACGCCCCTGGATCGAGCTTTGTGCCCTTGGCGTTTGAGCAAAGTGCCCATACCCCCCAACCTGGCATGAAACCCGGCGCGAGTTTGCCCAACCGTTTCTACATGTACGGGGTGATTGCCCGCTTGGCGATGTTGGCTGCAAGCTACGAAATGGAGCAAACTGACCCCAATGCCGAGGTGTACGAATAAAAAAGCATACCTATGCTGCACTGCAAAATAGGTAAACTCCGCGCATCTTGTTAATGGGTGGAGAGGCGATCAGCCGCTTCATAGGCTGATGAGCGGTTCCGCATCCGACACACACAAATCTTCACTTGCCAGTTTGACCCTGGGTGCTATTGGGGTCGTTTACGGGGACATTGGTACCAGTGTCCTTTACTCCATCAAGGAAGTCTTTGGCTCAGGCCATGTGGAATTCACGCCTGACAACGTGATGGGCATTTTGTCCATCTTCTTTTGGACGCTGACGTTCATTGTTTCGCTGAAATATGTCATGTTGGTGCTGCGCGCCGACAACAACGGCGAAGGTGGTTTGGTGGCCATGCTGGCGCTGGCTTCTTCCTCGGTTCGCCACAAGCCACGGTTGCGCAACATTTTGTTGGTGGTGGGTATTTTTGGCACCTGCTTGTTTTATGGTGATGGCGTCATCACCCCAGCAATTTCTGTGCTGTCAGCCGTCGAGGGCTTGGAGGTGGTCTCGCCTAACTTCAAGCGCTATGTCATTCCTTTGACTCTGCTTATTTTGTTGTGTTTGTTTGCTGTGCAAAAACGCGGCACGGGCGGCATTGGTAAGTTTTTCGGCCCCATCACCTTGGTGTGGTTTGTCTCCATCGCGGCTTTGGGCGTTTATCACATCGCCAGCAATCCAACGATTTTGTGGGCCATCAGTCCCTACTACGCAGTGAAGTTCATGTGGGAGCAGCCGGGCACCACGTTTTTGATTTTGGGCGCGGTGGTGTTGTGCGTGACCGGCGGCGAAGCTTTGTACGCCGACATGGGGCATTTCGGCAAAAAACCGATTCGCTTGGCATGGTTTGGCATCGTGATGCCATGCCTGACCCTGAACTATTTTGGTCAAGGCGCTTTGTTGCTAACCGAACCAGAAGCCGTGAAAAACCCGTTTTACAACATGGCCCCCGATTGGGCGCTGATACCTTTGGTCATTTTGGCCACCGCTGCCACGGTCATTGCATCCCAAGCGTTGATCACTGGCGCCTTCAGCGTGACCAAGCAAGTGATTCAGCTGGGCTTTTTGCCGCGACTGCAAGTGCAACACACCAGCGAAAACAATACCGGACAGATTTACATGCCTTTTGTGAACTGGGGCCTGTTTGTGTTCATTGTGTTGGCGGTGGTGATGTTCAAAACCTCCAGCAATTTGGCAGCGGCTTACGGCATTGCCGTGTGTACCGATATGTTGATCACCACCATCTTGACTTTCTATGTCATTCGCTACGCATGGAAGTACCCGCTGTGGCTGTGCATCAGCGCCACCTCGGTGTTCTTTGTGGTGGACTTGGCATTTTGGAGTTCCAATATGCTCAAACTGGCCGACGGCGGCTGGTTTCCTTTGCTCCTCGGCGGCATGATTTTGGTGCTGATGCTCACCTGGCGTGACGGCCGCGTTTTGCTGCACCACAAGACCCGCAACGAGGCCATCGATCTGTCCTCGTTTTTGGATGCCTTGTTTATCGCGCCGCCCACCCGCGTGGAAGGTACCGCAGTCTTTCTTACCTCGGAAGACGGCATCGTGCCCAACGCCTTGTTGCACAACTTGAAGCACAACAAGGTCTTGCATGCCCAAAATTTGTTTGTCTCGGTGCGCAGCCATGAGGTACCCTGGATTTCCAATGACAAGCGCATAGAACTTACAGATATGGGACACCAGTGTTGGCAGGTGAAAATTCACTATGGCTTCAAGGACGACCCTGATGTGCCAGGTGCCTTGTCCTTGCTCAAAGGGCAGGTGGGCAATATCGACCCCATGAGCACCAGCTTCTTCCTCTCGCGTGACAGCATCGTGCCCACCGTGGGCGGCGGCATGTCGCAGTGGCGGGAAAAACTGTTTGCCCAGATGTACCTCAACGCCAGTGCGGCGGCTGACTTTTTAAACCTGCCCAGCAACTCGGTGGTCGAAATGGGCAGCAAGATCGAAATTTAATGCGCCGCCGGGCCGTTCTGGCCTGCGGGTGCTGGTAACCTTGGGCGTATGAACTTATTGTTTATTACCGACCCTATTGACGGCTTCAAGCTCGATAAGGACAGCAGCTTGGCCATGATGCGGCAAGCCCAGGCGCGGGGCTATGCGGTGTGGGTCTGTGGGGTGCATCAGCTGTGGTGGCAAAGCGGCGGGCGGGTCAGCGCTACCGTTCAACGCCTGTACTTACAAGATGCAGCGGATTGGTACCGCGTGGAAGAAACCCGCCAACAGGCTTTGTGCGAGATGGACGCGGTGCTCATGCGCAAAGACCCTCCCTTTGACAGCGAGTACTTTTACGCCACCCACATGCTCAGCCAAGCCGAGCGCGAGGGCGCCAAAGTATTTAACCAGCCCAGCGCATTGCGTGAACATCCTGAAAAGCTTGCCCTCATGGAATTTGCCCAATGGACCACGCCCACCTTGGTAAGCCGTCAGGCGGAGGCGATTCGCGCTTTTCATGCCCAGCACCAAGACATCATCTTGAAGCCCTTGGACGGCATGGGGGGCATGGGTATTTTTCGGGTGCGAGCAGACGGCATGAATTTAGGCAGCATCATCGAAACCTTGAACCAAGATGGCGCCACCAGTGTCATGGTGCAAAAGTTCGTCCCTGACATTGCCCAAGGGGACAAGCGTGTCTTGGTGATTGGTGGCAAGCCCGTTCCCTACGCATTGGCCCGGATTCCCCAAGGCAACGAGGTGCGAGGCAACTTGGCTGCAGGTGGCAAAGGTGTGGCCCAGCCCTTGAGCGAGCGAGACAGCGAGATTGCCCATGCCTTGGGCCCCACGCTGGCGGCGCGGGGTTTGCTGCTGGTGGGCTTGGACATCATTGGCGAGTGCCTGACCGAGGTCAACGTCACCAGTCCCACATGTTTTCGTGAAATCACCGACCAAACTGGGTTTGATGTGGCGGCGATGTTCATGGATGCGTTGACGCAAGCGCTGCAATACCCCAAAGCTGCTGCGGGTACATCAGGCCCATGAAATTGTTTTTGGATCAGCAGTTATTTGAGCCTTATCTTCATGCCGCGCACTCGCGCTTGGCGTCAATCCGACCCTTTGAATACGCCCAAACCCGCAACCACCTGAATGGCGCGGTGACGCTGTTGTCTCCTTACCTGACCCATGGCTTGTTGAGCGTGCCCCAAGTCGCACAGCATGTGTACAAAGCGCACCGCATAGGGGTGCAGCACAAGTTCATGTTCGAGTTGGCGTGGCGTGAATATTTTCAACATGTGCAAGATGCTTTGGGTGACGATATCTTGCAAAACCTGCATGAAGGCGTGTTGCCAGACGATGCTTATGTGCAGTCCTTACCAGACGATGTGCGCCATGGCGCAACTGGCGTTCCCGTGATCGATCAATCCGTGCGGCAACTGTATTTCAGCGGCTATTTGCACAACCATGCAAGACTGTGGTTGGCAAGCTACTTGGTCCATATACGCAAGGTGCATTGGCGTGTGGGTGCTGAGTGGATGTACAGCCATTTGATCGACGGCGACTTGGCCAGCAACCACCTCAGCTGGCAATGGGTGGCAGGTTCTGGCAGCCATAAACCGTATTTATTCAATGCTGACAACGTTGCTCTTTACGCCCCGGAGTTGTGGCACAGCCCACAAACCGTGATCGATAAGCCAATGGAGATCATTGACATGATCGCGCGCAGCCGCGCGACCTTTACCCAGTCACTGTCAAAATTTGCGCCGGTAGAAGAACCGCCCCTTTTTGTACAACCCCCTGCCGTGGCAGATTTGGTGGCCAGTGGCGTGGCTGCAGAAAAATTGGTGGGGCGCGATGTCTGGTGGATTCACCCTTGGGCAATCAGCGATCAAACCCCTGCGCAGCTACCCGCTGACATATTGCCTATCGCCGCTTGCTGGCAAGGCTGGACCGAGCAGCACCCTTGGAGTGAGGCGCGCTGGCGGTTTGTGGGCAAGGGCATGAACGATGTGGCTTCGCATTGTTGGTTTGAGTCCGACGAGCGCTTGATGGCGATGTTTGCCGGCGCCAAAAGCGTCCATGTGTGGGACCATGCCTGTTTGCCCAAATGGCCAGACATTAACTGGGTGCGTCATGCACCCTTGAG
>CALPPP020000108.1 GCA_943325485.2 Rickettsia typhi | reverse complement strand
CTTGATAAGAGCGCGTACTGCGGTGCTGGAGGCATTGTTGCCGCTGTCGGTGCCAAGGCCCGAGCCAAAGAAATATTTCAGCTCAAAGGTGCCGTAGGGCGTGTGCATGTACTTGGCGGTGGTCACGCGACTGATGGTGGACTCGTGCAGCCCCAGCTCTTCAGCGATTTCACGCAAGACCATGGGCTTCATGGCCAACTCGCCGTGGATGAAGAAACTTTTTTGCCGCTGGGTGATGGCGTTGCTCACGCGCAAGATGGTGTCAAAGCGTTGCTGGATGTTTTTGATCATCCAGCGTGCTTCTTGCAAACGCTGCTGCAGGCCTGCGTGGCCGTCGCCCTTGCCGCCCTTCAAGGCGTTGGCGTAGATGTCGTTCACCTTCAAGCGTGGCATGACCTCGGGGTTGAGCATGGCGCGAAACTGCGGCAAACCTTGCTTGTCCACACCGTGCGGCAAGATCAGCACATCGGGGATGATGACGTTGCGCTCCACATCAATGAAGCGCCTGCCCGGCTTGGGCTCTAGCCGTGCAATCAGCGCCATGGCCAACTTCACCTGTGCCTCGCTGTCATTCACTGCCACAGCCAGACGCTTGAAGTCCCGCTTGGCCAACAACTCCAAGGGTTGTTTGCAAATCGCCAGTGCACAGGCGCGTAACTCGGCACGCTCCTCGGTGTCAGCGGGAATGGCTTGCAGCTGCAAGCGCAAGCACTCGCCCAAATCACGAGCGCCCACACCCGTGGGCTCCAAGCTTTGCAATAGACTCAAGGCCACCTGAAAGCGGTGCACCAACTCTTCGCACTGCTCGATATCGTCACCCGCCAGACTTTCAGCCAGGCTTTGGAAACTGTCTTCCAAATAGCCATCGTCATTCAAGGACTCGATCAAGAAACGCAAAGCAGCGCGGTCGGTATCGTCCAAGCGCAACGACAAGGCTTGGCGGTGCAAAAACGCGGTCAGCGACTCTTGGTTACGCGCTAACTCGGTGGCTTGCGCTTTTTCATCATCGTTATTGCTGCTGTTGTTGCGTGCAGGTGCATCGCCGCCCCATTCGCTGTCGTCAGGTGAGAACTCCACGCTGCCGTCGCCGTCCCAGCTTTCAGCGACGCCCTCGGCATCCACCGGTGTCGTTGTCTCGCTGGCGGTTTCCACCCGCACCTCGCTCACTCGGTCCATGGGGCCGTCCCAGCTTTCGGGCTCTGCCTCGGAGCTGGCCGCTTGGGTGTTTTCTTGCTCTAGGCCAAAGTCTTCACGCGGCGCCAAATCTTCCATTTCTTTTTCCAGAAACGGGTTGTCGTCGAGCATTTGGTCGATCTCTTGGCTTAACTCCAAGGTAGAGAGTTGCAACAAGCGAATGGACTGCTGCAACTGGGGCGTGAGCGCCAGATGCTGCGAGACGCGAAGTGACAGGCCTTGCTTCATAAGCTGTGCCTTGCCCTCACATGCGGAAGTTTTCGCCCAGGTACACCCGCCGTACCTCTGGGTTGTTGACGATGTCTTCGGGCGTACCTTCGGCCAGAACACGGCCTTCGCTGATGATGCTGGCGTGGTCGCAAATGCCCAATGTTTCGCGCACATTGTGGTCGGTGATGAGTACACCTATGCCCTTGGCTTTCAAAAACCCAATGATGCGCTGGATCTCCAGCACCGCAATCGGGTCAATGCCTGCGAAAGGTTCGTCCAGCAAAATAAAGCGCGGTTGCGTGGCCAAGGCACGTGCAATTTCCACGCGGCGACGCTCGCCACCTGACAGGGAAGGTGCGGGTGAATCGCGCAAATGCTCGATGCGCAACTCTTGCAACAAACCACTCAATCGGGTTTCAATGGTGGTTTTGTCCAAGGGCTTGCCAAGGCTATCGACTTGCAGTTCCAACACCGCGCGTACGTTGTCGGCCACATTGAGTTTGCGAAAAATTGAGGCCTCTTGGGGCAGATAGCTCAAACCCATGCGGGCGCGGCGGTGGATCGGTAAATCCTCTATTGACTCACCATCGATGGAAATGCTTCCCGCATCTGCGCGCAACAAGCCCACGATCATGTAGAAGGATGTGGTTTTGCCCGCACCATTGGGGCCAAGCAACCCAACAACTTCACCTTTGGCCACAGAAATAGACACATCGTGCACCACGGTGCGGCTGATATAGGACTTTTGCAGATGCTGCGCCACCAACCGGCTGATGGGGGCAGGCGTGGAATTCACTTGCCTGCCTCGTCTTTTTTGCGCGGGGTCAGCACCGCGCGAACCCGCCCAGAAGATTCAACGCCGGGCTTGGCAGCCGCATTCTTGCCATCCACCGTGAACTGGTCGGTCAAGTTTTCATAAATGATGCGCTGTCCAGTGATGTCGTCGTTCAACACCGTGCCTCGGTAGCGGCGAATCTGCGCGCGGTTGATGAGGGTGATACGGTCAGCGCGGCTGTCGTACTCAATACGCTCACCCTCGCCCTCCATCCATTCGTCCAAGCCTTCTCGTTTTTGACGGTAAAACGCCTTTTTCCCAGGCTCGGCGATCAACAAACCGTATTGGTAACCCTCCGGGTCTTGCAACACTTCTAGGCGCGCACCCCGCAAAACCAAGGTGCCCTTGGTGGCGACGACTTTGCCGGTGAAGATGCTGAGTTGCTTGAGTTCGTCGTGGTCTAAGTTATCCGCCTCGATGTTCATGGGCTTGCCACGGTCGGCTTTTTCCGCCCATGCAACCATGGGAGACTGCAAAGCCGCAGCAAGACAACACAAATAAAGAAGTTTTTTCAAGGCACGAAAATTGCTGATGGACGGATGGCTTGCATTGTAGGGGCAGAATCCCCCCGAATTCAGCGTCCTTTGCGCACCTCGCCAATCAAGAAATCGACGATTTGCAAAGCCCGATCCATGCTGCCAGCCAAGGAGCCATCCACGTAAAAACGCCCCGCCACCCCAAGTGCTGGCACACCCTCCACCTTGAACTGCTCTTGCAACTGGGCCGCGCGGCGGGCTTTGCCGATCACGGTAAAGGAGTTGTACATATCGGTGAACTGCTTTTTGGGGATGCCGTTTTTCTCGGCCCAGCCCAGCAAAGCCTCTAAGGTGGTGAGGGTTTGGCGTTCGGTGTGAATCGCCGCGAACATCTTGGTTTGCAACTCTTCTACTTTGCCCAAAGCTTCTAGCACGTAGTAAGCCCTTTGCTGTGGTTCGAATTCTGCGCGAAAGCGCACCGGAACCCGCTTGAGTTCAACGTCTTTGGGCATCTTTTTGCTCCAAGCACTGAGCGTGGGTTCAAAGGCGTTGCAATGCGGGCAGTTGTACCAAAAGAACTCCAGAACCTCGACGCGTCCTTTGGCCACCTCGGTAGGTACCGCTTGGCTGAGTTTGAGGTAATCCGTGCCTTCTTTGAAACCAGACTGTGCGATGGCTGGGGCAAAAGAGAGGGAAGAAAGTGAGCCCAAGGTCAGGGCTGAAAAGGTACGGCGTTGCATGGTGGGCCTCTTGAAAAAAAAGATCAGCGTTGAACCCGCATGAGTGCGGATTCAAATTTGGTGGCTTTGAGTTTGGTTTGGGCGTCTTCAGCCTCGGTTTTGGTTTCGAAAGGGCCTAAACGCACGCGGTAGACGATTTTGCCGTTTTGTTCACGCTCAGAGATTTTGGGGTCAAAGCCACCCAAAGCCAACTTGGCTCGCTGGGTTTGCGCTTCTTCGCTGCCGTTGAAGGCGCCAACCTGCACAAAATAATAAAAAGCATCGACACTTTGGGTTTTGCTAAGCGCCAAATCACCCAAGGGGTCCGCAGAATTAGCCTCCACCGGTGGGGCAGGCGGGGGAGGTGCCGCCGGATTGGGGACCGGCTTGTCCGCAGCAGGTGCGTTGGCTGCAGGGCTTTTGCCATACAAGGGAGCGTTGGGGTCCCAGTCTTTGTTCTTTTTTTGCTCTGCCGCATCTTGTTCGGCGTTGCGACTCAAGCCTTTGTTCAAAAAGGGAATCGGCACTTTGGTGACGTAAATCGCCACCACCAAGGCCACCGTCAAACCTACCACCAAGCCCAAAATAAAGCCTAAAACCGTGTTGCCGCGTTGTCGAGAAAAAGAATGCATGCTTGACCTTTACATCCGTGTGGGCGCCGATACGCCCAAAACCGCCAAACCATTGTGTAAAACCTGCGCCACTGCCGCCACCAAGGCAACCCGCGCTTGGCGCACCAAAGGCTCGTCGACCAAGATACGTTCTGCATCGTAATAGCTGTGGTAGGCCGAGGCCAATTCACGCAGGTAAAAACTGACATCGTGCGGGGCAAAATCGGTACAAGCTTGTTGCAACATATCTGGATAACGCGCCAGCACCCGCAAAAGTGACAAAGCAGCTGCTGAATCCAAAGCAGATAAATCGACATCGGCCAAATCCGCAGACGTCAAACCACTGGACTCACCCCAAGTTGCCAGCACGGAACAAATACGCGCATGGGCGTATTGCACATAAAACACCGGGTTGTCGTTGTTTTGCGCCAGCGCCAAGTCCACATCAAAAACGTATTCCGTGTCCGGCTTGCGGCTGAGCAAAAAGAAACGAACCGCATCTTTGCTGGTCCACTCAATCAGGTCGCGCAAGGTCACATAACTGCCCGCGCGTTTGGAAATTTTCACTTCCTCGCCCCCGCGCATGACGCGCACCATGGTGTGCAGCACATAGTCGGGATAGCCTTGGGGAATGGCCAAACCTTGCTGCTGGGAGGCAGCTTGCAAACCGGCACGCACACGGGCGATGGTGCCGTGGTGGTCGGTGCCTTGGATGTTGATGACCTTGGTGAAACCACGTTCCCATTTGGCCAAGTGGTAAGCCACATCGGGCACAAAGTAGGTGTAGCTGCCGTCTGACTTGCGCATCACGCGGTCTTTGTCGTCACCAAAATCGGTGGAGCGCAACCACAGCGCACCGTCTTGCTCGTAGGTGTGGCCCGAGGCGTTCAAAGACGCCACGGCTTTATCGACACGGCCGTCGGTATAAAGACTGGACTCTAAATAATAGTGGTCAAACGCCACTTGGAAGGCTTGCAAATCCAAATCTTGTTCGCGGCGCAAATAGGCGACTGCAAAATCGCGAATATTGTCTAAATCATCCACATTGCCATTGGCGGTGAAGCTGCGGTCGTCGGCTGTCACGGTTTTTTTGTCTAAAAAGTCGCGTGCAATGTCGGCGATGTAGTCGCCGTTGTAGGCGTTCTCGGGCCAATCAGCGTCGCCTGGCGACAAGCCCTTGGCGCGGCACTGGGTGGACACGGCCAAGGTATGGATTTGCACACCGGCATCGTTGTAATAAAACTCACGGTGCACCGACCAGCCTTGTGTGTCGAACAAATTGCATATCGCGTCGCCCAAAGCAGCCTGACGACCATGGCCCACATGCAAAGGGCCGGTGGGGTTGGCTGACACAAACTCCACCAACAAACG
>CALPPP020000107.1 GCA_943325485.2 Rickettsia typhi | reverse complement strand
GGGTAAGGGGTTTGGTATCAGTGGTTTTGATCGTCCAAGGTGCCAGCCTGGGTCTGGCCTTGGTATTGTTTGTGGGAACACTTTTGCTGCTGGTGCGTTGGCGTGGTGCCTTCAATGGCGGCAGCGATTTCATGAGCTTGGTGACCATCACAGGTATTTTGATTGCCCAAGTGCTGTCGCTGTGGGCAGACAAGGGCTTGGGCTGGGCGGTGGGTTTGTCCTATATCGCCATCCATACCTTGAGCTCCTATTTCGTCTCTGGTTGGATCAAACTGCTGCAACCTGAGTGGCGAAGTGGGCGAGCGCTCACCGTTTTCCTCAACGGAGGTATATACGGCCCCTTAGCTCCTGGCAGCGTTTTTCGCCGCCCCAAGGTTGCCATGTATTGCAGTTGGGCTTTCATTTTGTGGGAAGCGGTGTTCCCTTTGGGCTTGTTTAACCAGAACGGGGCACTGCTTTTCATGGTTATCGCAGTCGTATTTCATTTTTTGGTTTTCTGGTTTTTTGGGCTGAATCGTTTCTTTTGGGCTTGGTTGACAAATCTCACGGCCATATGGTTTTTCAGCGGCTGGGTCAGCCGCTTTTGGGGGTAAACACCCTTTATTTATGAATACTTTATAGTATATTTATAGGGTTTTTTGGCATTTATTTGCTTGGAGCGCTAAAGCTATGGGCCTAGAATGGCGATCCTGTTTCTGGACAGGTACTCACAGGGACGATGTATGCAATTGATGTGGCTTTCAGGGCCCACTGGAAATGTCAGGACGATATCCATCACCTTTCGCACGGTGTTGATGTCTTGCGCCGTGGTTGCGCTGTTTTTGCTCAGTGCGGGTTTCCTGTTGCACTTTGTGGGTTTCAAAATTGCGGTTGAGTACAACCCAGACCTTGCCCGCAGCATCGGTGGCGTCACCACCGAAGCCGAGCAAAAGCGCATGGAGTCGGTCTACCGGGACCACTTGTCCCAACTGCGCGAATCCATGCACAACACTGTGAACGAAATTCGCCAACTCGAAACCATGAAAAACCGCTTCATGGAGATGGCCACGCCCAACGTGGTGCGAGACAAAGTTAATCGCAAGGATGAAAACAAGGGCGGCCCCTTTATCGCACCTCGTCCGTTTTCCTCATTTATTCGGCAACCTTTGGGTATAGAGTTTGACCAAACTTTGCAAGAATTTTTGCAAACCCAGACCGCTGTGGCGGAGTTGCATACCCATTGGGAAAAGCAACTCGAGTGGCTGCATTCCTTGCCGACAGGCATGCCAGTGCGTGGCGATTTCCGCATTACAAGCGGCTTTGGCATCCGAAACGACCCATTCACCGGCGGTTTGGCCATGCATGAAGGCTTAGACTTCACCGCGCCAACGGGTACCTTGGTGGTTGCTACCGCTCAAGGTACGGTGACCCGATCTGGCTGGGATCCAGGTTATGGCAATGTCATTGAGGTCCATCACGCAGAAGGTTTCGCGACCCGCTATGCCCACTTGAGCAAGCGCATTGCCCAAGTAGGTGATGTGGTCGAGCGTGGCGGCACTTTGGGAGAGGTGGGCAGCACAGGCCGTTCAACCGGCCCCCATTTGCATTACGAAGTCTTTAATAAAGACAGGGTTATCAACCCTGCACAAGTCCTGCCTTCAGGTTCTTCGAGCTAACCCTAACCCCTACCGGAGCCTTCCATGTTTGAAAAACTGCGCGACAAGCCCTTGGCCAGTTCGCAAGAACGTTTTGAAACCCTTATTGGGCGTACCACCCAAATTTATGGCCGCTTGGTGTTGCTCGACAGCGTTCGCATCGATGGCAAGGTGGTTGGCAATATTGAAACCACCAAGGAACACAAAGTCACCGTGGCTATTGGGGCCAGTGGTGAAGTCTCAGGCGACGTGACTGCCCACCGCGTGATGGTGGCGGGTAAGGTTGAAGGCAATATTTACGCCTCTGAACGTGTCGAATTCCACAAAGACTCCGTGGTCCACGGTGATATTTCCTACGGCTCTATTGCAGTCGAGCATGGTGCGCGTTTGCTGGGCTTGGTGATTCAAAACCCCGCAGGTGGTAACGCCAGCACCGAAGCCAGTACCGCCATTCGTCAGGCGCAAACCAACAAATAAACCCCTTTGCTGTCGCCCGATCACTACGATCAGATGTACAACAATCGGGCGCGTGTGCCCGATTTCGCCGACTATTTCGCCCAATGGGCAGAAGAATCTGCAACAGCCAGAGGTTTGCTAGAGGGCCTAACCGATATCTCTTACGGCTCTGGGCTTGGCGAAACCCTCGATATTTTTCCAGCCGCTGCTCCCAAGGCACCTGTTGTGCTGTTCATCCATGGAGGCTATTGGCGTTCTTTGGATAAATCAGACCATTCCTTTGTGGCGCCTGCCTTGGTGGGGCAAGGGGCTTGTGTGGTGGTACCCAATTACGCTCTTTGCCCTGCAGTGACCATTCCTGACATCGTCCTGCAAATGGTCAAGGCGCTGGCTTGGGTTTGGCGCTGTATCGACCGCTGGGGTGGCGACCCCTCACGTATTCACATCGCAGGTCACAGCGCCGGTGGGCATTTGGCTGCCATGATGATGGCTTGTCAGTGGCAGCGCTATCAGCCGGATTTGCCTGCTGATTTGGTGAAAAGCGTGTTGTCGATTTCGGGTCTTTACGAATTAGACAGCGTGATGCGTTCGCCCATGTTGCAATCCTCCTTGCACCTGACCGAGTCCGAGGTGCTGCGCTGCAGCCCAGCTTGGATGCCGTCTCCTGCCTCTGGCAGTTTGATCAGTGTGGCGGGTGCGCTCGAGAGCGATGCATTTATTCGTCACAACCATCTCATACAAGAGGCATGGGGCCGTGAACGTGTGCCTTTAGTAGAAGATTTGCAAGGCTTGCACCACTTCAGCATTGTCAATGAATTGGCCAAACCGGGTTCGCATTTGCATGGCTTGTTGATGCAGCAACTTCGCGCCTGACCCTCGGTCATTGCGAGCGAAGCGAAGCAATCTTCAGTCATTGCGAAGCCTTGCCGTCATTGCGAGGCCTTACCGTCATTGCGAAGCCCGTAGGGCTGAAGCAATCCCTGCCTCGGCGCATGTCGCAGGCTCGGCCTCGCCTCCATGCTGTCACAACGTCGGCTACGGCCGACCTGCAACACACGCCTACCAATAATTACCTTGTCATTGCGAGGAGCTTAGCGACGAAGCAAACTAACTTAGCAAACAATAACAATCCGACTAATTACTTAACTTCTATAGACAAGGCAGTGAGATTGCTTCGTCAGTTTGCTTCGTCGCTACGCTCCTCGCAATGACAGCTCATCGCAATGACAGTTAATCGGAATGACAGCTTCTCACAGTGACCGTTTCGCAAGGCGAGCGTTACAGGTCGGCCGAAGCCGACGTTGTGACAGCATGGAGGCGAGGCCGAGCCTGTGGCGCTCGACGGAAGATTGCTTCAGCCCTAAGGGCTTCGCAAAGACGGAAGATTGCTTCGCTTCGCTCGCAATGACGGCTGCGGGCCACGACTACACAGCTCAGCGGGGTAGCTTGACCAAACCCGCCGCCAGCGCGGTGCCAGTCAAGATCATGACGGCGCACAAAATCACCCATGTCGTGATGACCTCGTCCAAGAAAATGATGCCGATAACGTTGGCAAACAACGGAATTAAATAGGTCACGGTCATGGTGCGCGACGCCCCCACCTTGGCGATCAAGCGGAAATACAGCACATAGGCCAGACCGGTGCACACCACGCCAATCATCAGCAAGCTCCACCAAGCGCTGTCGCTGGGCCACTGCTCAGGCCAAAACCAAATGCCTGGCAAAGCCAGCACCAAGCTCGCCCCCAGTTGACTGCCTGCAGCGATGGTCATCGTGGGCACATCGCTTAAATATCGCTGCGAGTAATGGGTGCTCAAGCCGTAGCAAGTGGTGGCCAACAAACAAGCCAGCACCGCCCACCCTGACCCCCCCGCTTTGAAAGACACACCACCCGGCATGGTCAAAGCCAGCAGCACCGCCCCCGCAAAGCCTAAGAACAAACCCAAGCCGCGTGAGCGGCCAGGGCGCTGCTTGAACCAGACCCAAGCGATCAATGCACCAAACAGTGGGGTGGTGGAATTGAGAATGGACGACAAGCCTGTGGTGATGGACATCACCGCATAGGCATAGCAAATAAACGGAATGCCTGAGTTCACCACGCCCATGGGCAAAACTCGTTTCCAATGAAGACCAAGGCTATGCGCCTGTCCTTGCCAAAGCAAAAATGGCAGCAAGGTTAACCACGCCACGCTCACCCTCAGCCACGCTGTCGACCAACTGCCAAACTCTTGCGATGTCATTCGCATGAACAGAAAGGACGAACCCCAGATAACGCCAAGCAGCACAAACTCTGGCAGCCATTGACGCCACCGCAAAGCAGCTGTCACAAAAGCGTACCTTCGCGCTGTAACAAATCCATTTTTCGCCACAAGCCACCGGCGTAACCAGTCAAGGTGCCATTGGCACCCACCACACGGTGACAAGGCACGATGATGCTCAAGGGATTACGCCCCACGGCCATACCAACTGCACGTGCGGCTTGGGCTTGGCCCAAGTGCTGCGCCAATTCACCATAAGTGGAATAGCGTCCATAGGGTATTTGCAACAAGGCTTGCCAAACGCTTTGCTGAAAAGCGCTGCCGTTGGCCAGGTCTAGAGGCAAATCAAACGAGCTGCGCTTGCCTGCAAAGTATTCGGCCAATTGGGTTTTTGCTAAACGCAACCAATGTTGGGATGGACCCCAAGGAAGATGGCGCAAATCGGGTTTGTGGGCTTGGTCTTCAAACCAAACGCCGCACAAACCTTTGTCGCTGGCAACCAAGGTGAGTGAACCCAAAGGCGAGTTGACCGGCATTTGCCAAACGTTGGCTTGAAAGGGGGCGCGAGCTGACGTGGAAAGCATGTGTCGTGGGAAAGTCTTGTCATCCATCATACGATGGAGCGATGAGGGGCTGGCCAAGCTCAGCTTCTACAATACCGCGATGCAAATTGAAGCCTCTGTTTTTAAGGCCTATGACATTCGCGGTGTGGTGCCTTCATCGCTTAACCCTTCGGTCGCTCAGGCGCTGGGACGCGCTTTCGGTACCCAAGCTTTGGCGCAAGGTGAAACCAAGGTGGCTGTGGGTCGTGATGGTCGCCTGAGCGGGCCCTCTTTGGCAACGGCGCTGATACAAGGCTTGGTGGACGCCGGTGTAGAAGTGATCGATGTGGGCATGGTCACCACGCCACAGCTTTATTTCGCGGCTAACACCTTGTGCCACAGCGGCATACAAATCACTGGCAGCCACAACCCCAAGGACTACAACGGTTTCAAAATGGTGATGGCTGGCAGGGCGATTTACGGGGACGAGATTCAAGGCCTGCGTCAGATGATGCAAGATGAAAGTTGGGATCTACAAGCTGGCG
>CALPPP020000106.1 GCA_943325485.2 Rickettsia typhi | reverse complement strand
GGGGTCCAACATCTGCTGGGCTGTGACTTCCATGCTGGCCTCGTCGGCCACATAGCGGTAGACATCGGCAAACGCCAGCTTCATGGCTTCAATTTGCAGATGCTGCGAGTCCACCCCATCGCGGCTTAGGGCGGCTAAATCGAAATTACCCAAAATACCCAAGCTGATGAGCGCTGCAATGCCTTGCCCGTTAGGCGGGATTTCATGCAGTGTGTGACCACGGTAGTTTTGCGCAATGGGTGTGACCCAATCGGCTTTGTAGGCGGCAAAGTCGCTGGCCTTCAAACTGCCGCCATGGGCATTGGAGAATTTTTCCAAAGCATGGGCGATTTCGCCGCCATAAAACGCTTGGCCCTTGCTGTTGGCAATGGCGCGTAAGCCGCGAGCAGCTGCGGGGAACTGGAACAACTCCCCCACTTGCGGGGCACGCCCCCAAGGCAACAAATGCTCTGAAAAGCCAGGTTGAAGGCGTAACTCGTCCACCGCAGCCGCCCATTTTTCTTGCACCACCACGCTCAGCAAATAGCCACGCTCAGCGATCTCAATGGCTGACTGCATCAAATCGGCAAAAGGCAGTTTGCCAAAACGCTCGCTCATCGCCACCCAACTGGCGACCGCGCCTGGAACGGTCACCGAATCGATACCGCGCTTGGGGGGTTGCATAGCGTCGGGGCCGTATTTTTTTTGGAAATACTCGGGCGTCCACGCTTGTGGCGCTCGCCCAGAGGCGTTCAAACCATGCAGCGCTTTGCCGTCCCACAAAATGCAAAACGCGTCCGAGCCCAAACCGCAGCTGACAGGCTCGACGATGGTGAGCACCGCAGCAGCGGCGATGGCTGCATCCACCGCATTGCCACCCTGCCACAAGATACGCAAGCCCGCTTGCGCGGCCAAGGGGTGGGAGGTGGAAACAATGTTGCGGGCGAAGACGGGTAAACGTGTGCTGGTGTAGGGGTTGGAAAAGTTAAAGGTCATGGTTTTTCTGTTTTAAGAACTTTGTAATGCAATCGACGGGTGATCCACCAGATCACCAAAGCAATGAACGGCACAGCCACAGCGGTGGCCATCGCGGGGTCTGCAATCAAGCCCTTGGCTTGCAAGCCTTGCGCCATGTAATGCACCAAACCAGCGATGTAATAAGTGATGGCCGCCACCGACAAACCCTCGACCGTGGTTTGCAGTTTCAATTGCATGCCTTGGCGTTTGTTCATCGCGGTCAGCAAGGCTTGGC
This sequence comes from Rickettsia typhi, assembly GCA_943325485.2. GTDB lineage: Bacteria > Pseudomonadota > Gammaproteobacteria > Burkholderiales > Burkholderiaceae_C > Limnohabitans. The sequence continues at coordinate 4,206 of CALPPP020000106.1, read as the reverse complement.
TGCTTTGCTCTTGCTGAAAATCCACGCGGGTTCGCAACAAATTGCTCATGCGAGACACGCGTTCAGACAAGGCAGTTTGGCGTTTGGCCACCCAGTCACAGGTGCTGCGTGCAGGGCTTAAGCGGCGCTCCATGAACTCGCCCACCGATTGAAAGCCTGGCAAGCGTGTTTCGCGGATGTCTTTGATGCGCCTGTCTACCAACTCGAAGTAAGCCTTGCTGGCGGAAAAACGCGAATGCTGCGAAGCATACAAACCTTCAACCTGTCCTGCCAATCGGGTCAAACGGTCTAACAGTTGGGCTTCTTGGTCGTGGCTGGCGCTGCGAATGGCTTGCGCCAAATCGGCCAACTCTTGCTCGGCAGCGGCCAATGCAGGTACCGCACTGCGAGCAATCGGCAAGCCCAGCAAAGCCATCATGCGGTAGGTTTCGATCTCTAGCAAGCGCTGCACCAAACGCCCCAAGCGACGCTGGGTGAGTTGGCCCACACGCAACAACATGCGCGAACAACCATTGGGGTCGATCTGAAAATCGGTGTGCAAGGTTGCCGAACCTTCGGCCAGTTGGCAAGCGACCAAACTGTCTTCACGAAATTGCTGGTGAAGCTCGTCGCGGTCAGAGAGGTCTTCGGTGAGCTTGGCCCAGAGTTGAATATGCGCCAAGCACTCACCTGGTAACTCTTTCAACCACGCTTGTGGCAAACGGCGCACGGCTAAGTTGTAGTCTTCGCCTTTGGGCAAACCCATGGGGGCGTCCGCCATGAAGGTCCAAGTGACAAACTCGGTGTGCAATTCCCAGCGCAAACGCCATGAACCCATGTCTACCCGCAAATGGTTGGCATGGGCATCGGGAATGGGTAAATGGTGGTCGCGCAACAAGGCAGCCAAGTGTTCGCGGCTGGCTTGTCGTGCATCGGCGTCCGTCAGCATCACCACATGGCTGATGACCAAGGGCGCGATCATGGGCTCTGGGGGGCGAGCATGCACCTCGTTGTGCAAAGCACGGCGCAAAGGATGTTCGTTAACCAACATGTCTATCAATCTTCAACAAAAGCTTCTTGACGCTTGGATTTCACTGCTGGCAGCAAGACCATCAACACCAAGATCAGGGCCACAAGCAACAAAGCAGCCGACAAAGGGCGGGTGATGAACACCGACCAGTCGCCCCGCGCCAATTTCAGGGCACGCTTCAAATACTCTTCCATCATCGGACCCAGCACAAAGCCCAATAACAAAGGCGCAGGCTCACAACCGAGCTTGTAAAAAAGATAGCCAGCCAAGCCAAAAGCGGCGACCAGCGCAATGTCAAATGTGGCGTTGTTGGTGGTGTACACCCCAATCGCACAAAACAGCACGATGGCGGGAAACAGGTAGTGGTAGGGAACGGTTAAGAGTTTGATCCAAATGCCAATCATGGGAAGGTTCAACACAATCAGCATGAGGTTGCCAATCCACATAGAGGCAATCAAGCCCCAGAACAACTCGGGGTTGACCGTCATCACCTGCGGGCCAGGCTGGATGTTGTGGATGGTCATGGCGCCCACCATCAACGCCATCACCGCGTTGGGCGGAATGCCTAAGGTCAGCAAGGGGATGAAGGAGGTTTGCGCACCGGCGTTATTGGCAGCCTCTGGTGCGGCCACACCGCGGATATTGCCTTGGCCCAGTGGCACTTCGCCGGCTTTGAGCTTGATTTTTTTCTCTAGTGTGTAAGCAGCAAAAGAGGCCAAGACTGCGCCGCCGCCGGGCAACACGCCCAACACCGAACCCAAGGCGGTACCGCGCAGCACCGAGGGCATCATTTGGCGAAAGTCTTCCCGTGTAGGCATCAGGCCTTGCACTTTGGCGGTGAAGACCTCGCGGTCTTCGCCTGATTTGGCCAAGTTAGTGATGATCTCGCCGTAACCAAACACACCCATGGCCACCGCCACAAAACCAATGCCATCGGCCAACTCGGGAGTGTCCATGGTGAAGCGCGCAAGACCGGAGTTGACATCGGTGCCCACCAGTCCCAGCAACAAACCCAAAATGATCATCGCAATGGCTTTGAGCAAAGAGCCCGAGGCCAATACCACCGCGCCCACCAAACCCAAGACCATCAGGGCGCAGTACTCGGCGGGACCAAAGGCAAACGCCATCTCGGTCAAAGGCGCAGCAAAAGCTGCCAACAACAAAGTGCCCACACAGCCAGCGAAAAAAGAGCCCAAGCCAGCTGCCGCCAAGGCCGGACCTGCGCGGCCTTGTCTGGCCATTTGGTAGCCATCGAGCGTTGTCACCACCGAGGACGACTCGCCGGGCAAGTTGACCAAAATCGCGGTGGTCGAGCCGCCATACTGCGCGCCGTAGTAAATACCGGCCAACATGATCAAGGCCGACACGGGGGGCAAGGCATAGGTGGCAGGCAACAACATGGCGATGGTTGCCACCGGACCAATGCCGGGCAAGACGCCAATCAAAGTGCCGAGCAAGCAACCCACCAAGGCATAAAGCAAATTGAGGGGGGTGGCCGCCACCCCAAAACCAGTGGCTAAATGGGCAAGCAAATCCATAGATGTCCTGTCTACACAGCCAAGAAAGCTGGCCACACTGGCATGGTCAAACCCAGCAAGGCAATGAAGACGCCATAACTGCCGGCAGCCAAAATGGTGGAGAGCACCAGCACACGGCGAATTTGGAAGGCGGTTTCATCAGCCATGGCAGCAATCACCGTCAAGGCCACGGTCGCCACCACCAAGCCCATGGAGGGCAAGCCAATGCTGGGTAAGCCGCCAAGCAAGGCGCCGAAAGCCAAATTGGCACCCAAAATACACAACAAAGGCCGCCAAGCAAAGCCCCCTATCTTTCCGCCATCAGGGGTTTCAACCACCAAAGAGAAGAACAAAATGAACGCACCCAACATGGACAAGATCAGGCCCAGGACCATTGGAAAGAAACCCGGCCCCATCTGACTCGCAGAGCCAATGGTGTACGAAGATACGCTGGCCCATGCAAAACCACCACCGATGGCAATGAACATCACGCCAGACGCAAAGTCTTTTTCACTTTTGATCGACACAACACGGACCTTGGGAAAGAAGAGATTGGCATTGTCACCTAAACCGACACTGGCTTAAGAACCTTGAGCCACAGGGGGGCTGGCAAGCCAAAACGCGCTTGAATGGTGTCGGCACGGGCTTGCAAAATGTCTCTGTCCATCGGCGTTGCTTGCGTCTGCGCCAGCACCACGGTATTGCCCTCTTTGGTGGGCTTGAAAACCCATAAGGCTTCTTGCCCAAAGGCTTGGGCAATGTGCGCCAAGCTTTTGTCATAACTGGAGGAGCGACCAAACAGGTTGACCACCATACAGCCTTGGGCTGTCAATAGCTGGCGGCATTGGCTGTAAAAGTCCGCATCGTCCAGCACGGGCGCGGCCGCCTCATGGTCATACAGGTCCACATGCAAGACATCAATTTGCCCGCGCCAATAGGTATGCGCCACCACCTCAGCGGCGTCGCCCAGCACCACCGACAGCTTGTCATCGTCGGCTGGCAAGGCAAACCAGCTGCGGCAAGCACCAATCACCTGCGGATTGAGTTCGATAGCGGTGGTTTGCATGCCCAACACTTTGTAACAGTTCTTTGTCAATGCTGCTGCACCCAAGCCCAGTTGCATGGCGTGGAGTTGACTGACCGTATCTGGGTCGACAAACAACAACCAGGCTTGCATTCGCTGCACATAGTCCAAATGGATGGCGTTGGGCTTGCCCGTGTCCATGGAGCCTTGCACCCACTCTGAACCCAAATGCAAATAGCGCACCTTGCCGTGCTCGGAGATATTGACTTGCGGCAGCGCTGGATGGGAGGTGGCCATGGGGTGATTGTCGCCGCTCGTCATTGCGAGACCCCCATGTCATTGCGAGGAGCAAAGCGACGAAGCAATCTCGCGGCGAGCGCCGCAGGCTCGGCCTCGCCTCCATGCTGTCACAACGTCGGCTACGGCCGACCTGCGACACGCGCCTCACTTGTGCTTTTGCTAACTTGCTAACGCAGTCCCAAGACCGCTTGAACATTGGCGGTAGTGGCTTGCTGTACTTCGTTCAAGCCGATGCCGCGCAGATCGGCCAGCACTTGGGCAATGTTTGGAATTTGGCTGGGGGTATTGCGCCCCTGCGGCAAACCTTGGGCACGCTCCTCGGCAGTGACATACAACCAATGCGGCGGGATGTCGGG
>CALPPP020000105.1 GCA_943325485.2 Rickettsia typhi | reverse complement strand
GGGCAAGTTTGTTCACGTTCCCGATTTTTGACAGCGAAGAGGATTTACGGGCATCGTTGCCTAAGCCCTTGCAAAGCAAGCTGCAGTTTGCACCTGCTTTTGTGCATGTATTGACCCACAAGGATTTGCATTTGCATGTGGCGCATTTGAGTTTGCCAACGACAAAAAGCTTAGGTGTAACAGGGCAGTGGTGGCGTGCGCAAGACTGGCCAAGCTTAGGTCTGCCAGCGCCAGTGCGCCAGCTATTGCTGGCTTAGCTAACGTCGAGCTCTCGGTGGCGTTTGAGGCTGACCCAATCTGGGGAAAAACCTTGGTGCAAGGCCTCCACCAAATACACAGAACGGTGTTGACCACCTGTACAACCAATGGCAACCGTCACATAGCTTCGGTGATCGTTTTTAAGAGAGGGCAGCCATTGCTGCAAAAAATCGCTGATGTGCAGCAGCATGGATTGCACCGGCGTTTGTTGCGCCAACCATTGCGCTACTGCCGCATCTCGGCCAGTCAGCGCCTTGAGGTCGGGTTCGTAATGGGGGTTAGGCAACATGCGCACATCAAACACAAAGTCAGCATGAACAGGAATACCCCGCTTGAAGGCAAAGGATTCGAACATCAGGGTTAACTGTGCGCTAGGTGCTGTGACCAAAGAATGTACGTAGTCTTGCAACTTCACAGCGCGTAGCAAACTGGTGTCAATGATGTGCGACTCTTCGCGCAAATCAGACAAAAGTTTGCGCTCAAGTTCAATCGCTGCGACCAAATCGCGGGTAGAAACCGCAGCACCTTTGTCTGCACGTGAAAGAGGGTGGTTGCGCCGTGTTTCAGAAAAACGGTGCACCAGTGTGTCGGTGTTGGCGTCTAAAAACAGCAGCCTGACATGCACCTGTTCGTGGCGCAGCTGGGCCAACTGCGCGGGTACCAAATGCAAGGCGTGTGCGCTGCGCACATCCATGGCGATGGCCATTTTGTCTTGCTGTGTTTGGTCTTCCAAGTGAACCAAAGGCAGCAGCAACTCGGGCGGAAGGTTGTCGATGCAGTAGTAGCCCGCATCTTCCAAGGCGTGAAGTGCAATGGATTTGCCAGAACCCGACATGCCCGTGATCAAAATGACTTCGCGGCTCATGTGCGGGCGGCCTTGGGTTTGGGGGCCGCCTTGGTCATGGCTTGCAGCATTTCTCGTGCATGGGCATGGGTGGTGTCGGACAAGCGCTCACCTCCCAACATACGTGCAATTTCAGCCACTCTTTGCTCACCTGTTGCGGGCATTACCTGACTGGCGACACCTTCTTTGTCAGCATGTTTGGAGACCACCCAATGGTGGTCAGCGCAAGCCGCCACTTGGGGCAAATGTGTGACCGCCAAGACTTGGCGGTCTTTGCCCAGTTGTTTCATGAGACGACCCACGGTTTCAGCGACTGCGCCGCCAACACCCGCGTCCACCTCGTCAAAAATAAGTGTTTGTGCCGTGCCCAACTGGCTGGTGGTCACTGCGATGGCCAAGGCGATGCGAGAGAGTTCACCGCCCGAGGCAACCTTGCCCACGGGTCTGGGTGTGCTGCCAGCATGTCCTGCCACCAAGAATTGCACTTCCTCCAAGCCATGGCTGGCTGGTTCGTCCAAAGCTTGCAGTTGTACTTGGAATTGCCCGCCTTGCATGCCCAAGCTTTGCATGGCTTGGGTGATGCTGGCGGCTAACTTGGGGGCGGCTTTTTGGCGTGCTTGCGAGCGTTTGCGAGCCTCGGCCATGAAAGCGTTTTTCGCTTTTTGTTCGGCTGCCTCTAGCGCAGCCAAATCGACCGCAGCGTCTAACTTCACAAGCTCTTGCTGCCAGCCGTGGTACAGCGCTGGCAACTCTTGGGGCGTACGTTTGTAGCGTCGTGACAAACCCACCCAAAGCCCCATGCGGGCATCAATATCGGCCAAGCCTTGTGGATCGAGGTCGGCTCGTCGCAACCAAGCTTGCAGGCTGTGAGCGGCATCCTCGGCTTGCGCTAATGCAGAGCCCAGTTGGTCTGACAGCTGTTGGAACTCGGCTTCAATATTGGCTTGCTCTTGCAAAGCCTTGACTGCTTGAGCCAAGTGGCTGTGCGCGGCATCTTCCTCTTGCAGATGCGTGAGGGCAGTTTGTGCTGCGTCTAAAAGGGTTTGTGCGTGGGACAAGCGTGTGTGTTGCGCGTTTAACTCTTCCCATTCGTCAACGCCTGGTGCGAGTTTGTCGACCTCGCCAATTTGCCAACTCAATCGCTCACGCTCTTGTTGCAACTGGTCTTGCGCCGAACGGGCGTGTTCCAAAGTTTGCAGGCTTTGCCGCCAATCGTTCCAAAGGGTTTGCAAAGCTTGTGTGGGAATTTGGGCATAGGCGTCGAGCAATTCACGTACCGCACTGGGGCGAGTCAGGCTTTGCCAAGCGTGTTGGCCATGAATATCCAGCAATTGATCGCCAATTTCACGCAACTGGGTGGCTGTGGCAGGACTGCCGTTGATCCATGCGCGGCTTTTGCCTTGTGCGTCGATGCTGCGTTTCAGTAATAAATCGTCGGCAGCATCAAAGCCATTGTCTTGCAGCCAAGGGTGCAGGTGGGCGGGCGTGGAAAACTCAGCGCATAGCTCACTGCGTGCTGCACCTTCACGCACCACGCTGGCGTCTGCTCGTGCGCCCAATACCAACTGAAGTGCGTCGATCAAAATAGATTTTCCGGCGCCGGTTTCCCCGCTGAGCACGGTAAACCCAGCGCCGAACTCCAACTCGAGTTGACGCACGATAACGAAGTCACGCAGGCTGATGCGTTGCAAACTCATGAACCACCCTCATTCCAATGCAATTTATGGCGCAGTGTGTCAAAGTAATTCCAACCTTTGGGGTGAAGAAAGACCGCTTTGTGTGGTGATTTGCGCACCACAACCTTGTCCCCCATCAGCATAGAGGACATGGATTGCATATCGAAATTGGCGCTGGCGTCGCGACCACCTACCAATTCGATCGAGACCTCTGCCTGGTCAGCCAATACCAAGGGGCGGTTGGAAAAGGTATGTGGGGCAATCGGCACCATCAGCAAGCCACCCAAAGAGGGTTGCAACAGCGGGCCGCCAGCTGACAAAGAGTATGCGGTGGAGCCAGTGGGGGTAGAGATGATCAGCCCATCGGCTCTTTGGTTGGCCACAAAATGCCCATCGACCGATACCCGCAACTCCACCATTCCCGAAGAAGCGCCACGGTTGATCACCACATCATTTAAAGCCAAGGCGTCAAAGACGCAATCTGCGCCACGCCAGACTTGGGCATGCAACATGCTGCGCTGGTCTTGCTCATAGTGGCCCTGCAGCATGGGCTGCAAAGTCGCTTCCATGTGTTCCAAGGAAATATCGGTGATAAAGCCTAGTCTGCCTTGGTTGATGCCGATCAAGGGAATGCCATGCGGCGCGAGTTGCCTGCCAAAACCCAGCATGGTGCCATCTCCTCCCACCACCAAAGCAAGGTCGCATTGCTTGGCAATGCCTGCAACATCCAGTACCGGGCAACCCTGTGCGCCCAAGTGTGCTGCGGTGTCTTTCTCCACCACCACTTTGCATCCTTGCTTGTGCAAAAAAGCCACCAACGCGGCCAGAACAGGTTGGCCTGTTGGCACAGAAGCACCATGGCTGGATGAGGCATGGGATTTGCCGATAAGGGCTATTTGGCCAAACGTGGGTTTCATAGGCCAAATTACATCATTAAAATGGCCCGAAAGGATGACCATGCTGGACGATCGCGCCAAGTTGTTGCTCAAGACCCTGGTAGAGCGCTATATCGCTGACGGCCAGCCTGTGGGTTCGCGCACCTTGTCCCGCGCCAACGGCATCGAGTTGTCTCCAGCCACCGTGCGAAATGTCATGGCTGACCTTGAGGAAATGGGGCTGATTGTCAGCCCCCATACATCGGCGGGACGTATTCCCACAGCACGGGGCTACCGATTGTTTGTTGACACCATGTTGACTTTTGATCGCCAACATTTGCAAGCGCCGAGTTTGGTGGCGGAGCAGCCGCAAAAAGTCATCACCAGCGCAGCACAGTTGTTGTCTAACTTATCGAACTTTGTTGGCGTGGTCATGGCCCCCAAGCGCAGTTCGGTGTTTCACCACATTGAGTTTTTACGGCTTTCCGATAAACGCGTTTTGGTCATCATCGTGACGCCCGAAGGCGATGTGCAAAACCGCGTCATCTTCACCGACACGGATATTTCGCAATCACAGTTGATCGAAGCCTCCAATTACCTGAATGCCAACTTTGCTGGCATGGGCATTGATCAGGTGCGAGAGCGTTTGCAAGCCGAGGTCGATAGTTTGCGAAGCGAGATTGCCGCCTTGATGCAAGCTGCGGTGAATTTCAGCTCTGAAGCTTTGGTGCAAGGCGAAGACGAGGTGGTCATCAGCGGCGAGCGCAATTTGTTGTCGGTATCTGATTTTTCCAGTGACATGGGCCAACTGCGCCGCGCTTTCGAGTTGTTTGAGCAAAAAGCGCAACTCATGCGTTTGCTAGATATTTCCTCTCAAGCTGAGGGTGTGCGAATTTACATTGGCGGTGAAAGCCAAATTGTGCCCTTCGAAGAACTCTCGGTTGTCAGTGCCAATTACGAGGTCGATGGGCAAGTGGTGGGTACCTTGGGTGTGATTGGCCCCACCCGAATGCCTTATGAGCGGATGATTCAAATTGTGGATATCACCTCCAAATTGCTAAGCAATGCTTTGAGTCATAAACCTCTTTAGTGATAGCTGTTTGAATAATGACGACTAAATTAATCTAATACCTTCAATTAGCTTTTAAAAGCATGGGTTTTTGTGTGTATTGGTGAAAAGCCATGTGTCGCCAGCTCTCACTGGGGTGCAAACTAAGAAATACTTAATCTTAGGTTCCCATGAACGCTCCTATGCCATCGCTTGCTACGGCCGACGATGCCCTTAATCAAGTCGATGCTGTCGACTCGGGTGATGTTGAGCCTGATGAACCTATAGAACTCACGCCATTTTTATCGTTGGCGGTGGCCTTGCTTTATATGCTGATGGCCGATGGGGAAATTGATGACCACGAGTCAAGTCAACTACAAGCAGTGATTGGTGGCAATCAAGATGTGCTGGAGTTGGCATTTGAGTATGTAGAAACCATTGCCTTAGACCAATTTCTCAATGACGCACCTGCTGTTTTAAGCAACGAAGACAAGCTCTGTATTTTGTGCAATTTGTGCGATTGTTTGCTGGCAGATGGGGTGTGTCAGCAAGTAGAAGAAGAGTTGTTTCAAAAAATTTGCATCTCATTCGGTTACAGCTCTAAATCATTCACTACCTATTACAGCGCCATATCGCTTAAAAACGAAAAGTCGTTGCTTGGACCCTATGAGCCGGAGCTTTTAGACCAGGAAGTGATCACGCCGCATTTGGCGATGGCCGCCTCTTTGATCTACATGAT
>CALPPP020000104.1 GCA_943325485.2 Rickettsia typhi | reverse complement strand
TCTCTGGCTTGCTGACGTCCAGCACCTGCATCATGGTGTCTTGACCAAGGTCATCCAGCAGCATAAAGCCTTGGGCTGGGTCCCATGCCAGCACCTCGGGCACCAACAAGCCTGCCGTGTGCATCAAAGCCGCAATCTCCACAAAGGGCTGGCTGTTTTCCTTGTCGGGGGGCGCGTCCATGATGATCATGCTTTTTGGCCCTGAGGTATCGACCCGAAAGTAACGCCGAAAGCTCGCATCTGCGCTGGCCGCACGAACGCTGTCGGTTTGCAGCTGATGGGCAGGGCCAATAAGCGCAAGCCATTGGGCAAACGCGTGGGCACGGCCAAGGTCTTGCCAGCCTAGTTGGTGAATGTGCTCGGGCAGGGGCACATCGATGGGAAAGTTCAAGGGAGATGGGCTCATGGATAATCCAAATTCTACAAACAGCGCTCTCGGGCGGCCCGGTCTTCTTTCATGCGCAAGAATTTTCTATTGTCAGTGTTCGCCAGCGTATGGTCCTGCACTGCTGTGTTGTGCACACCTGTTTTGGCGCAAGAAGGGGAGCCCTCACTCAAACTCAAGCCCAGCACAGGTTTGATGGACCGCTTGCCACCACAGATTCGCAGCCAATTGCCCACCTATGTGCAAAGCGACTTTATTACGGGCCGAACCGATCTGGACACATCCCTCCAAGGCAACAGCGTGCTGCGCAAAGCCGACACCCTGATTCAGGCTGACAGCATTGACTATTACCAGCCTGACGACCGCGCACGCGCCAGTGGCAATGTGTACATGAACCGGGCTGGTAACCGCTACCAGGGAAGCTTGCTCGACTTGCAAGTGGACGCCTTCAGTGGGTTTTTTCTCAACCCGTCTTACACTTTTTTGCGCTCAGAGGGCCATGGTCGAGCCGAGCGCATAGACTTTATCGACGACAAGCATGCAGTGGCCAAAAAAGCCACTTACACCACCTGCACCCGCAAACCCGGCCCCTCTTGGCTGCCCGACTGGATGGTCGAGGCGGAAAAAATTAACTTTGACAATGACTTGAATAAGGGCGTGGCCGAAGACGGGGTATTGCGATTCATGAATATTCCTTTTCTGCCCATACCCTCGTTCAGTTTTCCTTTGAGTGCGCAGCGTAAATCAGGCTTTTTGCCCCCCGCGTTTGCCATTGACAACAAAGGCGGTATCGAGGCCAGCCTTCCCTACTACGTCAACCTCGCGCCTAACCGTGACTTGACAGTGACCACCACCTCCATGGCCAAGCGCGGCACTCGCTTTGACTCGGAGTTTCGCTACCTTGAGCGCAAGATTCCCAACCCCCCCTTTGATGGCGTGGCCAAACTCAATGTCATGCCTAATGACGCTTTGCGCGGCAAGTCGCGCTGGGGTTATTCGCACCAACACAATGGCTGGTCTGATGCCCGCCAGCCCATAGGGTTTGGGTTCAACATCAACCGCGTCAGTGACGCAAATTATTGGAAAGACTTTTCTACCGTCGCGGGCGGACCTTTAACGCAACGGCTATTGCCGTCTTCTGCCACATTGGGTTGGGCCAAGGGCACGTTCAACACCTCCACCAGCGTGACCCAATACCAAACATTGCAAGACGTGACCTCACCGATTGCGCCACCTTTTAACCGCTTGCCACAGGTCAATGCCAACTATTTGCGTGCCGATGTGGGCGGCCTGGACCTGGCGGTGGGCGGCGAAGCGACCCGCTTCAGCGCCGACAGGACTTGGTACTGCAGCGTCTATAAAGGCAGCCAGTATTGCAACCAACCCAATGCCCAGCGCCTGGTCTTGCTCACCCAAGTCAGCGCCCCGCAATACCTACCTTATGGCTACGTCACACCTAAGCTGATGTTGCAAACCCGCCAATACCAGTATGACGAAACCTACAAAGGCATTTATGGAACCAGCTCGGCCAGCAATAACGCCAGCGTCACCGTACCCACTTTCAGCGTTGACAGCGGCGTGGTGTTTGAGCGCCCCAGCCAATGGTTTGGCACCGATTGGACGCAGACTTTAGAGCCGCGCGCTTATTTTGTGAACACACCCTTCCGCTCACAAAGTGACTTGCCCAATTACGACACGGGCTTTAATGACTTTAACTTTGCCACAGTGTTCACGGAGAATGCTTTTTCTGGACAAGACCGCGTATCCGATAGCCGCACCTTGACGGTGGGCGCAACATCCCGCTTGATCAACCCTGAAACGGGTGGTGAGGGTGCCAAGTTTGCTTTGGCGCAGCGTTTTCGATTCAAGGACCAAAAGGTGTTGCTCACACCCACAGCCACGCCATTGACCGACAGCTACAGCGATATTTTGTTAGGCGCCAGCACCTATTTGACACCTCGTTGGGCACTCGACAGCATCGTGCAATACAACCCAGAAACCGCAATCTCCGAGCGCTCTTCGGTGGGTACGCGTTACAACCCCAGCAGCTACCGTGTGTTGACCGCCTCTTACCGCTACCAGCGCTCCATTTCCACCACCATGGACGTGGCCTGGCAGTGGCCGCTCAATGACTTGTGGGGTGACCGAGGTGTCGATGATGGACGGGGACGTGGTTTAGGTGAGCAGCGTTGGTTTACCGTGGGGCGTGGCAACTACAGCATGCTGGAGAAGCGTTTCATCGAAACCCTGACGGGCTTGGAGTACGACGCGGGATGTTGGGTAGGACGCGTGGTTGTCTCGCGCAGCCAAGTATCCTTGACCGATAGCCCCAACAGTCGCTTGATGTTTCAATTAGAGTTCAACGACTTTTCGCGCGTAGGCATCAACCCCTTGTCGTCTTTGAAGAACAATATCCCGCGCTACCAAAACTTGCGCGAAACCCAGACCCAATCACCCAGCCGATTTGGCCAATATGACTGATTCTTCCATGACCCGTTACTCGAATTTTTTGCGAAGTATGGCCGTCTGCCTATGCTGTGCTGGCTCTTACATGGCCATGTCACAAACCCTCAAGCCCTCTCCCGGGGGCGCCGGCGCTGGTTTGAGTGTGCGAACCCCACCCCCCGCCTTGGCACCCAAAGATGCCTCACGCGCTTCAGACTTTATCGTTGCGGTGGTTGATAACGAGCCCATCACCAACCAAGAGGTCAGTCGACTCGCCGCCATGGCCGATCCAGCCGCAGCAAAGTTGGGCCGCAGCAACTTGTTGATGGAGGCCATGGAAACCTTGATTGACGAGTCAGCGCAAATAGGCGTTGCAAAACAATATGGCATGCAAATCAGTACCGATGAGCTTGAAAAAGCCATCGAAAAAACGGCACAGCGCAACCAATTGAACATCGAACAGTTGCAACAACGTTTGCAAGAGCAAGGCTTGTCTTGGTAGCAATACCGCACGCAAGTACGGCGCCAGATGTTGCTCCAAAGGGTGCGTGAGCGAGAGGTCAATGCGCGCATCAAGATTCAAGACTTCGAAGTCGATGCGTTTTTGCAAGAGCGCAACAATGCCGCCAACCCCAACGCCGATATCAATATCGCCCACATCTTGTTCCCTCTTGCTGAAAACGCCAGCGCCGACGATGTGGCCAAGCAGTTGACAAAAGCCGACGAGGTGATGCGCAAACTGAAAAACGGTGAAGACTTTTCAAAATTAGCCGCGCAGTTTTCCAGTGCAGCAGACCGCAGCAATGGCGGTGCCCTGGGCTTGCGCCCACCAAGCCGATACCCAAGCTTGTTTGTGGACGCCATCAAAGACGTCGCGGTGGGTCAGTTGGCTGGGCCGCTTCGATCGGCTGCAGGTTTTCATTTGTTGAAATTGCTGGACAGGCGCAGTGCAGATGCCTTACCAGCCACCGTGATTCAAACCCGTGCAAGGCATATATTGTTGCGCCCGGGTGGCAATCTCAGCCAAGACGCAGCGCGCGCTCAGTTAGCGGGCTTTAAGCGCAAGATCGAGCTAGGCTTGGCCGACTTTGAGGCGCTCGCCAAGGAGCACTCCCAAGACGGCAGTGCCAACCAAGGGGGCGATTTAGGTTGGGCCAATCCGGGCATGATGGTGCCCGAATTTGAAGAGGCCATGGCCAAACTGGCCCCTGGGCAAGTCGGTGACCCCCTTGTTTCGCGCTTTGGTGTGCATCTGATAGAGGTGCTTGAGCGGCGAGAGGCGCCGCTGAGTTTGCGCGAACAACAAGACTTGGCGCGCAATATCTTGCGCGAGAAAAAGTTTGAGGAAGCCTATAAAAACTGGGAACGCGAGGTGCGTGGGCGCGCCTTTGTCGAATACCGAGAAACCCCACAATAAGTGAAACACCAAGCTCGCAAGCGCTTTGGTCAGCACTTTCTGACCGATCAGGGTGTGATTGCCGACATAGTTGACACCATTGACCCGCAGCCTGGGCAACACATGGTGGAAATCGGCCCCGGCTTGGCCGCCATGACCCAGCCCTTGGTCGAGCGGCTTGGGCATTTGCAAGTGATTGAACTCGACCGCGACTTGGCTGCGCGTTTGCGCCAGCACAAGCAGTTGACAGTGCATGAAGCGGACGTGCTGAAAGTGGACATCACCGCTTTGGCCATCGCTTTAGGTACGAGCAGCATGAGGGTGGTGGGCAATTTGCCCTACAACATTTCCACGCCCATTCTGTTTCATTTGCTCGACCATGTGGCGGTGATCCAAGACCAACACTTCATGTTGCAAAAAGAGGTGGTCGAGCGCATGGTGGCCGCGCCGTCGACCGCGGCTTACGGTCGCTTGAGCGTGATGCTGCAATGGCGTTATGCCATGGCGATGGTGCTAGAGGTCGGCCCCATGGCGTTTGAGCCGCCGCCGCGAGTCGACAGCGCGGTGGTGCGCATGGTGCCTCACCCTCACCCCGAGCAGCTACCTTTGGCTTTGCTGAGCGAGTTGGTGCAAGTGGCGTTCAGCCAGCGGCGCAAATTGCTGCGCCACACCTTAGGCAAGTGGTTGCTTGAGCGCGGCGTGGGCAGCGATTTCGATGTGCAGCGCCGCGCCGAAGAGGTGTCGGTAGCCGACTATGTGCGGCTGGCACAGCAGGTGAGCGCCAGCCGGACTTAACGCTCAAGCACCCAAGCGTTGGGCAATCGCAGTGCGAGTAGCGGGCAACTCGGCTGGCAGGTGGTGCGCGAGTTGTTGGAACAGCGCTTCGTGCAAGCCTAACTCTTCTTGCCAAGCGGCTTTGTCGATGTGGGTAACGGTATGGAACTGCTCGGGCGTGAACGCCATGCCGTCCCAGTTCAGCTCCTGGTAGTTAGGGCTGATACCAAACACATTGTCATGGCCTTGGGCGCTGCCCTCGATACGGTCGATCATCCACTTGAGCACACGCATGTTCTCGCCGTAACCGGGCCAGACAAACTTGCCGTCTTCACCCTTGCGGAACCAGTTGACGCAGTAAATGGCAGGCAGCTTGGCGCCGCTGGCTTGCAGCTTTTTGCCCAGTTGCAGCCAATGCTGGAAATAGTCGCTCATGTTGTAGCCC
>CALPPP020000103.1 GCA_943325485.2 Rickettsia typhi | reverse complement strand
GGGCAACACCAAATCGATTCGTTTCTTGCGCGCAACACTCAAGCGTTATTGCGTCCATCCCCTGGCCATTTATTGCCGGGTATGGCGGCAAACCCATCAGGCCTCCTAGACAATGCAGCAAGAGGTCATGATGGATTTTTTTATGCCGTGCTGGAGCAGCACAATGCCGATGTCTGATGCTTGGAAGCTGTGTAAGCGACGCGCACAGGCGCTGCTGCGTGTGTTGCTGCTGTTACTTTCATGTGGCATCGGAGCGGTCAATGCTGAGAATCCGGTGCAGCTTGAAGATCTGGTTTTGCAGCGCAGCGAAGAGGGCATTTTTTTAAGTACCCGTCTTGGTTTTGAATTGCCCCAAAGTTTGGAAGATGCTTTGTCGCGTGGCTTGCCGCTCGGTTTTGTCATGCAAGCTGATGTGATGCGAGAGCGTTGGTACTGGTCTGACAAATTGGTCAGCCGCACAGAGCGTTTTGTGCGATTGAGCTTTCAGCCCCTGTCCAAACGATGGCGTGTTTATGTGTCTGCACAGCCGATTCAAGCCACGGGATTGGGGGTGAGTTTGGGTCAAAGTTTTGAGAGCTTGACCGAGGCCTTGCAAAGCATTCAGCGCATTTCACGTTGGCGCATAGCGGATGCCTCAGTTATTGATTCAGCAAATAAGCAGCGCTTGGAATTTCGATTCAAGCTAGACCTCAGCCAATTGCCCCAGCCTTTGCAATTTGGCGTATTGGGCGGCGGTTCAGGCTTGGAATACACCCAAAGTTTGAAATTGCAGGAAGACAGTTTTAAATGAAATCGGTGGCTCCTGCGGCTGGCTTGCGGCATCGCGGATGGTGGTTGGTGGTGGGGTTGACGATTCTGGTGTCCATGGCGCTGGTGCTTTTGTTCCTGCTGACCCAAGCCACGCAACGCTGGGAGGCTTACGAGCAGAACTTTGGCCTCTTGTTTGGCTTGAACATGGTGTTCGCTGCCTTGTTGTTGGCAGTGATTGCTTGGTTTGGTGTGCGTTTGTTTTATCGCTTGAAGCAAGGCAAATTTGGCAGTCGATTGCTTGTTAAGTTAGCCAGCATTTTTGCCTTGGTCGGCATCTTGCCTGGCCTGCTGATTTATGCGGTGTCTTATCAATTTGTGACACGGTCTATCGAGGTGTGGTTTGACACCAAGGTTGAAGTCGCGCTAGACGCAGGATTGAATTTAAGCCGCTCAACCTTGGAGAGCTTGTCCAATGAACTGGCCACCAGCGTTCGCAGTGCGAGTCAAGAAGTGGCTGGGGCTTCCGACCAGTCTTTGCCCTTGGTGCTTGAAAAAATTCGCACGCAACTCGATGCCAACGAAGTGACTCTTTGGCAAGGTAATGCTGTGACTTTGGCCAGTGTCACCCAAGAGCGCTACCAGTTACAACCTGAGCGACCCACACCAGCAGAGTGGCGTCAAGTGCGCAGCCAAGGCATCAGCTGGCGCAGCGAGGGCTTGGACGACAACTTGCTTGCCTCCCCAGTGCAACCCAGAATCACTGTGCTGGTACAAATTGCTGGCACAGGTTTTCAGCTGGAGGGTCAAGCACGGGTGTTGCAAGTGGTGAAGAAATTGCCACCTGTGCTGGTGGCCAATGCCTTGGCAGTGCTCGACGCTAACCGGCAGTACCAAGAGCGGGCATTGGCCCGCGATGGTTTGAAGCGCATGTACATCGGCACTCTGACCCTGAGTTTGTTTTTAGCGGTATTTGGTGCTGTGTTGTTGGCGGTCTTGCTGGGCAATCAACTTGCACGCCCCTTGTTACTGCTGGCCGAGGGTGTGCGCGATGTGGCGGCAGGTGATTTGAGTCCGCGTGCTGTGTTGCAAGGCAAAGATGAGTTAGATGGTCTTACCCGCGCTTTTGCGCAGATGACCGAGCAACTGGCACAAGCTCGCCGAACCGTAGAGTCGAGCATGGCGCAAGTCAATTTGGCTCGCAGCCATTTGCAAACCATGCTTGACAACCTCACGGCGGGTGTGGTTTTGCTCGATAGCCAAGGACATATTTTGTCGATCAACCCAGGGGCAACGCGCATCTTGCAACTGCCTTTGGCGGTGCATCTGGGCAAAGCGCTGACCGACATCGAAGGTTTGCAAGTGTTTGGTCGGCAAGTCATGGAGCATTTCCATGAGTTTGCGTCTGATCAACAACGCTCGTTGGACCATTGGCAGCAGTCGTTTGAAATCGACACCAAGACCCAGCAAACTTTTGTGGAGTTTGGGCCCGAGCGACAACTGCACACCACCTTGGTGGCGCGAGGCGCTGTGCTGCCCCAAGGCGAGTGGCTTTTGGTGTTTGATGACATCACAGAAATCGTCTCTGCCCAACGCACCCAAGCATGGTCCGAGGTGGCGCGCAGGTTGGCCCACGAGATTAAAAACCCACTGACACCTATTCAACTTTCTGCAGAGCGTCTGGAAATGAAATTGGCTGATAAGTTGGTGGGCACAGATCAGGCCTTGCTGCATAAATCGGTGAAAACCATCGTGGATCAGGTGGATGCTTTGCAACGCTTGGTCAACGAGTTTCGCGATTTCGGCCGACTGCCACAGGCGCGTTTGCAAGCCTTGGATTTGAACCAGCTGTTGCAAGAGATGATGCCTCTGTATGACAACGACAATGCTTTGGTGCCGGTGAGTTGGCATTTAAGTGCTGATATACCGTTGGTGTCTGGGGATGCAGCACAGTTGCGACAGGTGGTCCATAACTTGATTCAAAATGCACAAGATGCCAGCGCACAAAGTGCTCAGCCCATGGTCCATGTCTGGACCGAGCAAGCCGCGGCCAGTCAACGCGTGCGATTGCGGATTGTGGACAATGGCAGCGGTTTCAGCGAGTCGGTCTTGCAACGCGCCTTTGAGCCCTATGTCACCACCAAAGCCGGTGGCACCGGCTTGGGCTTGGCGGTTGTGAAGAAAATTGCCGATGAACACCATGCCCGAATTGAAATCAAAAACCGACTTGAGGGCGACGAAACAGTCGGGGCTCAAGTATCGTTATCATTTCGCAACGCTAACCCTGCAACCTAACCTGACCTGATAAGCAATATGGCAACAATTTTGGTGGTTGATGACGAACTCGGCATTCGCGATCTGCTGTTTGAAATCTTGAACGACGAAGGCCACCATGTGGAGTTGGCGGAGAACGCAGCACAAGCGCGTATCGCCCGTGCTGCAGCCCGTCCAGATTTGGTCTTGCTCGATATTTGGATGCCAGATACTGATGGCGTGACATTGCTCAAAGAGTGGGCGTCTACCGGCTTGCTGAACATGCCGGTCATCATGATGAGTGGTCATGCCACCATTGAGACCGCGGTGCAAGCCACCCGCATTGGCGCGCTGGCGTTTTTAGAAAAACCCATCACCATGCAAAAACTGCTCAAAGCGGTGGACCAAGGCTTGGCCAGAAAACCGGCTGTGCCCGAGCGGCCTATCCTTGGGGTAGTGCCAAGCCAACCGCTATCGCAGCCGGCTCTGTCCCCCATCATGGTGCAGGCACAACCGGCCACTGCACGGCTGCCAGCCTCGGTACAAAGTTTTGATTTATCGCAACCCTTGCGCGACGCTCGGGACGCATTTGAAAAAGCCTATTTCGAGTTTCATCTTTCGCAAGAGGGGGGCTCTATGACGCGTGTTGCCGAAAAAACTGGCCTAGAGCGAACCCATTTGTACCGCAAGCTCAAGCAATTAGGGGTCGACTTATCCCGCAGCAAGCGCGGCGGCGCCTAAGGCGGCGACGCTGGCTTGTCTTTGGACAAGCGCTCTATCAGTGGGTATAGGCCTGATCGGCGCATGAGCAAGGTAAAGAGGAAAGCACCCAGCAAGGCTCCTGCCAAGTCGCCCACGATCATGATGGGCAACTGACTGACAGACAACAGCTGCTCGGGTTGTTGGTACGCCCATATAAAGTGGTGGACCACTGCATTGAGCAAGGCGTAAAGCAAACACATTTGCACCAAGTCTCGTGGCTGCGCAAGACGCAGTGAGCGCTCCTTGAGGAGCATAAACAGGCCCAGCGCCAAGATTGGACTGATGGCAGACGCTCCTGCATTGAGCAATGCTTGCAGCAGGTTTTCTTCAAAACTACCACCCAGCATGATGCTGCCAAAGAAAATGGCAGAAAAGCCCCAGACTGGCCCCAAAATCAACACATAGGCGACACGCAGAAAGGCGGGCAAGTAAATCCAGTTGATGTGATTGGACAAAGACATATGGTCAAACAACCAAGCATTGGCCAAATGCGTGAGTGCAAAAAGCGGCGCACAAAGGGCCAGCCAAATGATTTTTTCTTGGTACAAACCGAGTCGCATGGTTTTAAAAAGGTAAGGCCTAACTTTGCACTTTACATATTGCGACGGTACTGACCACCCACCTCAAACAAGGCCTTGGTGACTTGGCCCAGCGAGCAGCAACGCACCGCTTCCATCAAGACCTCGAACACATTGGCGTTGTCCAGCACCGCTTGCTGCAAACGTGCCAACTGGTTCTGTGCCTCTTGGGCATGGCGGCTGTGAAAGTCATTCAAGCGCTTCAACTGGCTTTGCTTTTCCTCGTCGGTCGAGCGAGCCAGTTCAATGCTTTGGGGCACTTCGTTGGCGTGCGGTGACTTGAAGGTATTCACGCCAATGATGGGCAGCTCGCCGGTGTGCTTGAGCATTTCGTAGTGCATGGACTCGTCTTGGATTTTGCCGCGCTGATAACCGGTTTCCATGGCGCCCAAGACGCCACCGCGCTCGGCAATCGCCACAAATTCTGACAGCACTGCTTCTTCCACCAATTGGGTCAGCTCTTCGATGATGAAAGCGCCTTGGCTGGGGTTTTCGTTTTTCGCCAAACCCCATTCGCGGTTGATGATGAGCTGAATCGCCATGGCGCGGCGCACCGAGTCTTCGGTGGGCGTGGTGATGGCTTCGTCAAACGCGTTGGTGTGCAGACTGTTGCAGTTGTCGTAAATGGCAATGAGGGCTTGCAGCGTGGTGCGGATGTCGTTGAACTGAATTTCTTGGGCGTGTAGCGAACGTCCCGAAGTTTGGATGTGGTATTTCAGTTTTTGCGAGCGCTCGTTGGCGCCGTATTTTTCTTTCATCGCCACCGCCCAGATGCGCCGTGCCACGCGGCCCATGACGGTGTACTCGGGGTCCATGCCGTTGCTGAAGAAAAAGCTCAGGTTGGGCGCAAAGTCGTCGATGTGCATGCCGCGTGCCAAATAGGCTTCGACAAAGGTGAAGCCGTTGGACAGCGTGAAGGCCAGTTGGCTGATGGGGTTGGCCCCCGCTTCGGCGATGTGATAACCGCTGATGGACACGCTGTAGAAATTGCGCACCTGGTGCTCGACAAAGTACTGGGCAATGTCGCCCATCACCTTCAAGCTGAACTCGGTCGAGAACAGGCAGGTGTTTTGCCCTTGGTCTTCTTTCAAGATATCGGCTTGTACCGTGCCACGCACGTTTTG
>CALPPP020000102.1 GCA_943325485.2 Rickettsia typhi | reverse complement strand
TATGTCTTCCATCATCAAAAACATGGCGTAGGTGACCAGCACCAACAAGACCTCATCACGGCCATAAAAAAACCGCAACAGGCCACGCTCGGTCAAAGGAGCGACCAATACCGCCACCAACACCGCGGCCAGCAACATCGCCACAAAAGACATGGCGGGTGGCAAAGCCCAGGATGCCGCCAAGGACACCAAGGTCGCGGTCACATACGCGCCCAAAGCATAGAAACTGCCATGGGCAATGTTAAGAATTTTCAGTACGCCAAACACCAGCGTTAAGCCGAGTGCAACGATGAACAGCCATGACGCATAGGTCACGCCGTCAATGGCGATGGTGAGCGCTAAATTCACAGCGGCTTATTTTTTGGAGGGCTTTTTGTCGTTGCCCTTGGCTTCAGGCGCTGGTGGTTTGGCATCGCATTTGGCGCCGGCAAAACCCGATTTCAGCCAGTCTTCCGATTTGACATTCAAGGGCGGGTTCACGCACTCCGCGTCAAAGCGTTGGATGTCGTTGAGGACCACCATTTTTTTAGTGGCATCCCACTGGGTGCGACCAATGGCGGAGTCTTGAATGGCTTGCTGTCCGTTGGAGAGTGCCATGCGGATCTTGCCGCCGGGTGACATCCACTCGCTGCCACGCAAGGATGCAGCCAACACTTCGGTCGATGGCTTTTTGCCCTTGTTGGCGGCCATGGCCTTTTCGGCGGCCAACTTCAAGCCCATGAGGGCTTGCGCCATGCGGTAGGGCGCTTGTACCGGATACACATTGTTGGCCTTGCTGTACAAGTCCCAGAACCAGGTGTTCAGGGGTGAGGGTGGCGCCATCAAGCCATATGCGCCACGCGCACCCAAGATGGTGCCGTCGGGCATTTTTTCGCCAAGACCAGGCAACACATGGTCGCCTGCGGTCATCACCACTTGCGATTTTTTAAACAGGCCACGCGGCCCGGCCTGCAGCACAAAGGCTTGCAAATCACCGCCCCACAAACTGGTGTGCACCAAGTCGGCGGGTTGCGACATCAAGGCAGAGATTTCGGTGCCGTACTGGCCTGCACCAAACTTGGGCAATTGGTCCACGCCGGCTTTGGCCTCGGGGTATAAATTCGCCATCGACAACATAAAGTCTTTGCGTGAGTCTTGTCCCCAAGCGTAGTCTTGGTTAATCAAATTGAACGACTTCACGGGAATATTGCGCGCCTTCAAATACCGCGCCATGGAGACGTTGTCCATGGTGGCGTGTGCTGCTGTGCGAAACACATAACGGAAGGTGTTGTCTTCAAAAATGCGGGGCGTACCGCAGTCGTACAAAATCAAAAACTTCTTCAGCTCTTCAGCCACAGGGGCGACGGCCAAGCAGTCACCAGAACCCACGTAACCCACCACCACATCGACTTTGTCACGCTCATAAAGGTTACGCAACTCTTGTACCTGTTTGGTGGCGCCTCCGGCTTCGTCCACGTAAATGACCTCGATGGGCAGGCCGCCAATACCGGGTTTGTTATAGGGTGCAGGCGCTTGACCTTTGTTGAAAGCCTCCACCAAGACCTTGGCACCGTTGACCGCAGGAATGCCAAAGCTCTCAGCAGCTTGGCCCGACAAAAAACTGACGATGCCAATTTTGAAAGTTTCTTGGGCAAGGGCGCTTTGGGTCAGCAAGGCCAACACCGAAGCGGTGAGGGCGTGGCGAGCAAAAGTGGTCATCATGGTTGTCTTCTCCAAGTGGAAACAAGGTTGATTATTCTAGAAATGACAGGGCATATCTGTTGAGGTACAGGCTGAAAACCCTAGTTACTTAGGTGACACGCAATTTGTCGATGATGCCATTGAGCGCATCCAAAGAACCAAAAGCGATCGCGACTTCGCCCATTTCCTCCATGCGCCCGTGCCGCTTGACGGTTTTTTTAATTCGGATTTCCACTTGGGCGGTGAGCAAATCGGCCAACTCTTCTTCGACACGCTTGAGGTCTCTTGACTTTTCTTTTTTGGGTTTTTGTGCCACCAAGGAAAACTCTGCACCGATTTTTTTGGCCAAGCTTTCGGCTTCACGCACTGAGAGTTTTTTTGCGCTGATCTGGTTGGCGGCCGTGATTTGCGCGGCTTTGTCGAGGGACAACAAGGCTCTGGCGTGGCCCATGTCTAAGTCGCCGGCCATCAACATGGTTTGCACTGGGTCGGCCAAGTTAAGCAAGCGCAACAGGTTGCTGGCGGCACTGCGTGAGCGTCCCACGGCTTGCGCGGCATCTTCATGCGTCAAGCCAAACTCTTTGATGAGGCGTTGCAAACCTTGTGCTTCTTCCAAAGGGTTGAGGTCTTCGCGTTGGATGTTCTCTATCAAGGCCATGGCGGCCGCGGCTTGGTCGGGCACATCACGTACCAGCACCGGCACCTCGCTCAAACCCGCCAGTTTGGCGGCACGGAACCGTCGCTCACCGGCGATGATTTCATACTTGCCCGCGTTCACGCCTGCATGCACCATGCGCACCAAAATCGGCTGCATGATGCCCTGCGATTTGATGCTCTCGGCCAGCTCGTACAAGCTGCCTTCGTCCATGCGGGTGCGTGGCTGGTAGACGCCTGCCACCATGACATCGAGTGACAGCTTAGAAGGTGCGCCATCGTCTGCTTTGCTGGGCAGGTCACTGGCGGTAGGGCCGAGCAAGGCCTCCAATCCGCGGCCCAGTCCTTTGATTTTTTTGGTCGCCATGCTTGTCCTGTGGGTCAAAAAGTTTCGAATCGCACGACCAGCTCTTTGGCAAAGTCGATGAAGGCGATGCTGCCTTTGGCGCTGGGGTCAAACACCACGCAAGGCAAACCATAACTGGGTGCTTCGGCCAATCGCACATTGCGGGGTATCAAGGTGTTGAATACCTTGTCGCCAAAATGCGCCTTGAGTTGATCGCTCACTTGCATTTGCAAAGTGATGCGGGGGTCGAACATGACACGCAACAGCCCGATGATTTTCAAATCATGGTTGAGGTTGGCGTGTACCTGTTTGATGGTGTTGACCAAATCGGTCAAGCCTTCCAGGGCAAAGTATTCACATTGCATGGGGACGATGACGCCATGGGCTGAACACAAGCCATTGAGGGTCAGCAAAGACAGCGAGGGTGGGCAGTCGATAAGCACAATGTCGTACTCTGCATCAACTTCTTGCAACGCAAGTTTGAGTCTCATCTCGCGCTGCTCTAAGCTGACCAACTCCACTTCCGCGCCTGCCAGTTCTCGGTTGGCACCCAAGACATGGTATTTGGCTGCATTGGGTTTGGCTGCGGCCTCGCCCCACTGGCTGCTGACGCGTGCTTGCGCGATGGTGCTCTCGCCCAATAAAACGTCATACACGGTGTGTGCCAACTGGCGCTTGTCCACGCCCGAGCCCATGGTGGCATTGCCTTGCGGGTCCAAGTCGACCATCAGCACACGTTGACCAATGGCTGCCAACGCGGCTGACAAATTCACCGTGGTGGTGGTCTTACCGACGCCACCTTTTTGGTTGGCAATGCAAAAGATTTTGGCCATGTTTATTTACTCAAGACAAGTTTCAAACCAAAGGCAAGCAATAAACCTGCGCCTAATTTTTGCAAGCCACGGCCTAGCCATGGGCGCTGCTGGAGGCGGGTAGACAGCTGTGCTGCCAACACACACAGCACCAAGCCATAGATGAACGTCAAGGCCGCCACCGTCAAAGCCATCACCCCAAAAGTCCAAAGGCCAGCATGTGCTTGCGGGTCGATGAACAAGGGGAAAAAAGCCATGTAGAACATGATGGCCTTGGGGTTGAGCAAGGTAATCCACATCGATTGTCGAAAATAGTGACCCACCGTGATGTTGATGATGGGCTCGTCACCCGCCTTGGCGGTCCACATTTTGTAACCCACATAAGACAAATAGGCCGCACCCAACCATTGCAGTGCCTGGAAAAACTCAGGCTGGGCAGCCAAGACCGCAGCCACGCCCGCCACCGCGGCCCACATCAACACTTGGTCACCCGCCATCACACCCAAGGTGGCTGCCAAGCCGCCACGCAAACCACCCTTGGCGGTCGACGTCAACAGGGCCAAATTACCAGGGCCGGGAATGGCCAAAAAAACAATGACTGCCAGCACAAAGGCCGGGTAGTCAGCAACTCCAAACATGGTTAATCCTTTTGCAGGGAGGGCAGAGTGTAAGGCACACCTTGCAGATTTGCGCCGAAATCTGATGGTTTCACGTGAAACAACCGCCACCCTTAAGGTGTTTAGATGGGTTTTTGGGGTCGCATCCAGATCAAGCAACGCTGCGCATCAAGGTCTGGTACAGACAATGGTTGTATTTCTGCCAACTCGATATCGCGGGGCAAATGGCTGATCTCATCCTCTGGGATCACGCCCTTCATGGCCATCCACCAACCGCTGGGCGCTAAACACGCACGCGAACTGAGCACAAAGTCGGCCAACGAGGCATAGGCGCGCGAGCTCACAACATCAAATGTCTGGCTCAATGACTCAACCCTTGCGTGTTGCGCTTGCAGATTCGCCAAGCCCAAAGCATGGGCCGTGCTTTGAACAAACGCGGTTTTTTTGGCGACGGCGTCAACCGCCAGCACCTTGAGTTCGGGACAAGCAATGGCCAAAATCACTGAGGGCAGACCGCCTCCCGCACCCACATCCAAGAGGTTTTTGGCCAAAGGTGCTTTTTCTTTCAAAGGTCGCACCACCGCCAAACAATCCAACACATGCTGCGTCAACATATGTTCTGGGTCTTTG
The DNA here is from genome assembly GCA_943325485.2 of Rickettsia typhi. Lineage (GTDB taxonomy): Bacteria > Pseudomonadota > Gammaproteobacteria > Burkholderiales > Burkholderiaceae_C > Limnohabitans. The sequence continues at coordinate 728 of CALPPP020000102.1, read as the reverse complement.
ACTGCCGTCAGGTTGTAAACCCGATTCCATTTTTGCAACAGATCTATATAGGTCAAGAGCTGCTGCTGCTGGGTGTCCGAGAGGCTCAAGCCCAGAACCTCAGACCCCCGACGCAGACGCTGCTCAAGGGCAAGATTCAAGCGGCCGCCTTGCCGCTGCCTGAAAATTGGCCCATGCGGGCGCGGCGCAAATGCACCAACAGCAAAGAAATGGCAGCGGGCGTAACGCCGGAAATACGCGATGCTTGACCCAAGGTTTCTGGCCGGTGCTTGTCTAATTTTTGTCTGACCTCGACGCTCAGCGCCCCAATGGACAAATAGTCGAGGTCGGCAGGCAGCGCCATGTTTTCGTAATGTGCTGCCCGCTCAACCTCGTCGTTCTGGCGGTTGATATAGCCAGCGTATTTGGCGGCAATGTCGATTTGCTCGATCACTGTTTCACGTGAAACATCGTCCAAGGCAGCAATGTCGGGCGAAGCGAAGCGCCCGCCGTCCAAGCCCATCAGGTCGGCATAGGCCACTTGTGGGCGACGAAGCAAGTCGGCCAAGCTGTACTCATGGTCAATGGCCTTGCCCAAAACCCGCTCGGATTCGGTGGCAGCAAGGTTGGCCGGGCTGACCCACAAAGACCGCAGGCGCTGTGTTTCACGTGAAACCGCATCACGCTTCTTGTTGAATTTATCCCACTGATCGTCACCCACCAAACCCATGTTGCGCCCAGCCTCGGTC
>CALPPP020000101.1 GCA_943325485.2 Rickettsia typhi | reverse complement strand
GTGCGATGCCAAAGCGGCAGCGCCTGACGCCAAGGCCGCGGACAAAAAGCCCGCCAAGAAATAAACCACTGTGAATTTAGCCCTCACCATCGTCATTGACGGCGTGACCTATGCGTCATGGCTGTTCATCGTTGCACTTGGCCTAACGCTGGTGTTTGGCGTACTGAAAATTCTCAACATCGCCCATGGCAGTTTCTATGCTTTGGGCGCGTATGTGACCGCGACCTTGGTGTCCTTGGCGGCATCCTGGGCGTTGCCACCCGCCATGTCTTTGGTGGCGATGTTGCTGGCCGCGGTGTTGGTGGCGGTTTTGGTTGCACCCTTGACCGAGCGAGGCTTGTTGCGGTTTTTCTATGGCCGTGATGAGGTCTTGTTGGTGCTGGTCACCTACGCCATGTTTTTGATGATGGAAGACATCACCAAATTGATTTGGGGTGCCAATCCCTTCTATGTCTCCGAGCCCTATGGCATGTTTGGCAACATTGATATCGGCAGCCAAACCTATGTGGGTTACGACTTCATGTTGGTGGCCTTGGCGGTGGTGGTAGGTCTGGGCGTGTGGTGGGGCTTGAACCGCACCCGCTTTGGCAAGATCGTGACCGCCGTGATTCACAGTGCAGAAGTGGCCTCCAGCATGGGCATACAAGTCTCGCGTGTGTACATGGTGGCATTTGCCGTGGGCATCTTTTTAGCTGCCTTGGGTGGGGCGTTCACCGCGCCCATGTTGTCGGTGCAACCGGGTTTGTCGGTGGGCGTCATCATCATCTCGTTTGCGGTGGTCATCATTGGCGGCTTGGGCAGCATCGAGGGTGCGGCCATTGGCGCGTTGATTGTCGGTTTGGCCCGCGCCTTGGCGGTGCATATGTGGCCAGTGGCCGAATTGTTCTCGGTGTATTTGGTCATGGCTTTGGTGCTGATGTTCAGGCCGCAAGGTTTGTTTCAGCGCATACAGGCGCGAAAAATTTAAGCCATGACATTGACCGCCTTGTTTCTGCGAGCTTTGGTCGTGCTGCTGGCGTTGGCTGGCTTGGGTTATGCCCTGCCCTCGTGGATGCAATTCATGCTCACCATGGCCATGGCCAATGGCTTGGTGTCCTTGGGCATTGTGTTGCTCATGCGTGGCGGCGTGGTGGCTTTTGGCCAAGGCTTGATGTCGGCCATTGGCGGTTATGCCGCCGCTTTGGTGTTTTTGAATTGGGGCGTCACCGATGCGGTTTTGCTCGCCTTGCTTGGCGGCATGAGCGCCATGCTCATCACTGCGCCGTTTGCGCCTTTGCTGGCACGCTACCGAGGCATTTTCTTTTCTATGCTCACTTTGGCTTTATCCATGGTCGGCTATGGTTTGCTGGTGAAAACCGAGTCCTTGGGCGGCTCAGACGGCTTCAACATGGGCCGCGTCACCCTGTTTGCTCAGTCGCTCGCAGATAACGAGGTGCGTTTTGGTTTGTATGCCACCACCTTGGTCTTGACCGTGGTTTGCGCTGTGTTGGTGAGAATTTATTTTTTGTCCAGCCGAGGCTTGGTCACCCGTGCGGTGCGAGACAACGAATTGCGGGTGGAGTATTTGGGCGGCTCGGTCAGTCAAACCATGAGCTTGAACTTTGTCTTGGCCGCGTTTCTGGGTGGGATGGGCGGCGCTTTGGCGGTGATGGCACTGGGTCACATCGACCCCAACTTCAGCTACTGGACCACCTCGGGCGAGTTTGTGTTTGTGGCCATCTTGGCGGGCAGCCAAAGCGTGGTGGCGGTGATGTTGTCGTCCTTGGTGCTGGAGATGGTGCGTTCTTTTTCCAGCGCTTACTTTCCCAACACATGGCAATTGGCGCTGGGTATTTTTCTGTTGCTGGTGATTCGCTTCATGCCGCTGGGCTTGGGCTCCTTGTGGAGCAAGACTGAAAAACCTTCGGAGAAACAGCCATGAGCGAAGCGCTGCTGTTGCATGCCCAAGGCTTGAACAAACAGTTTGGCGCCGTGGTGGCCGCGCAAGACGTGAATGTACGCGTCAAGACCGGTGAGCGGGTCAGCTTGATTGGCAGCAATGGCGCGGGCAAGACCACGTTTGTGAACATGATCACCGGCTATGTGCGACCCGACAGCGGCAGCATCGCTTTGGGTGACACCGACATCAGCCGCATGACACCGCGTCAAATCACCCGCATGGGTGTAGCGCGGTCGTTTCAAATTCCGCAGCTCTACCCCAGCATGACGGTGCTTGAAAACATGTTGGTTGCTTTGGCTTGCCATGAGAACCGCTTGTCCACTTGGCGGCCAGCGGCTTCAAGCCAGCGCATACAGCGGGCGGACGAGGTGTTGTCGCGTTTTGATCTGCTCAAGCACCGTGCGCGCTTGGTGTCCGAGTTGCCTGGGGGCTTGCGCAAACTCATCGACATCGCCTTGGCCATGACGGGGTCACCTCGCTTGTTGCTGTTGGACGAACCTACCAGCGGTGTGGCGGCTGAAGAAAAATTTCCCATGATGGACACCATCATGCAGGCCTTAGAAGGACAAGCCTTGACCGTGCTGTTTGTGGAACACGATATGGACATCGTCAACCGCTACTGCGACCGGGTGGTGGCGTTTTACAGTGGCCGCATCATCGCCGACGATGTGCCTTCGGTGGCCTTGGCGAAATCTGATGTGCGCCGTTACGTCACCGGCGAGCGACTGCCAGAGGACGCGCCCCATGCTTGAGTTGCGAGATGTGCATGTGGAGATTGCATCCGCGCAAGTGCTGCGCGGTTTGAACTTGCAAGTGGCCAAGGGCCATATGGTGGGTTTGGTGGGCCGCAATGGTGCGGGCAAAACCAGCACCCTGCGCAGCATCATGGGGCATTTGACGCCACGCATGGGACAGATTCTTTTTGACGGCCAAGACTTGGTGCCGATGCCCGCCCATGTGCGAGCAGGCTTAGGCATAGGCTATATGCCTGAAGACCGTGGTTTGGTGCCTGAACTCACGGTCGAAGAAAACATTGTGTTGCCGCTGTGGGTCAGTCCTACGCTTGATTTGAACCAGCGCTTGGCTTGGGTCTATGAGGTCTTGCCCGAACTCAAAGCCATGTCTGATCGGCGTGCTTTATTGCTGTCAGGCGGTCAACAAAAACTCGTGGCGTTGGCCCGTGCCTTGGCTGTCGGCACACGCTTGTTGTTGCTCGATGAGCCGTTTGAAGGCGTGGCGCCGGCTTTGTCGATGCGTTTATCTGAGGTGATTAGGCAACTCAAGTCCAGCGACTTGTCGGTGTTGATTGCCCAATCGGATGTCAACCATGCAAGCGATTTGCTGGACGCGCAAGTGGTGATTGAGCGCGGCGCGAACGCCGCTTGACTTAGCCCCGTCATTGCGTCTTGTTGTCATTGCGAGCGCAGCGAAGCAACCTCACGTCATTGCGAGGAGCGTAGCGACGAAGCAAACCCCCACCTCTAAGCGCGTCAGAGCCAAGGGCTGCTCGCTCCGGGCTTGCACCATGTCGCTACGCAGCCCTTGACCCTGCCACGCTTTACACCGAGCCTGCGTCACAAGCCCTCGGACGAAGAGATTGCTTCGCTTCGCTCGCAATGACGACTCTTCGCAATGACGGACGAGGCTCAGTACAAAAACACCTTGCCCGGGTTCATGATGTTTTTCGGGTCCAGCGCATGTTTGATGGTGCGCATCATGGCTACCGCACCCACACCCGCTTCGGTCACCAAAAAATCCATTTTGTGCAAGCCAATGCCGTGCTCGCCGGTGCAGGTACCCTCTAAAGACAGGGCGCGGGCAACAAGCTTGTTGTTCAGGTCCTCGGCGGTGGCGCGTTCATCGGCGCTGTTGGGATCGATCAAATAACCAAAATGGAAATTGCCGTCGCCCACATGGCCGACCAAGAAATACGGAATGCCTGAGGCGTCCACCTCGGCCACTGAGTCCAGCAAGCAGTCGGCCAAGCGTGAAATAGGCACACAGGTGTCGGTGCTGATGGCGCGGCAACCTGGTCGGCTTTGAATGCCTGCAAAGTAGGCGTTGTGACGCGCTGTCCACAAGCGGGTGCGCTCCTCTGGGGTGGTGGCCCATTCAAAGGCGTGACCTTCAAACTCAGAGGCAATGTCTTGCACGGTTTCAGCTTGCTCTTTCACGCTGGCGGGTGAACCGTGGAACTCCATCAACAACATAGGTTGTTCAGGCAAAGTGAGTTTGGAATGGGCGTTGACCATTCGAACAGCATTGGCGTCGATCAACTCCACCCGCGCGATGGGGATACCCATTTGGATGATTTGAATCGTGGTTCGCACTGCCGCTTCAATGCTGGGAAACGAGCAGGTCGCGGCCGACACCGCTTCGGGCAAGGGGTAGAGCTTGACGGTGATTTCGGTGATGACGCCCAAGGTGCCTTCGCTGCCCACCATCAAACGGGTGAGGTCGTAGCCGGCAGACGATTTGCGAGCGCGGGTTCCGGTGCGTATGACTTCACCGCTGGCGGTGACCACTTCCAAGCCCAGCACGTTTTCGCGCATGGTGCCGTAGCGAACCGCGTTGGTGCCGCTGGCGCGGGTGGCGCTCATGCCCCCAATCGTGGCGTCGGCTCCTGGGTCAATGGGGAAAAACAAGCCCGTGCTTTTGATTTCTTCATTCAGTTGTTTGCGGGTAACACCGGCTTGTACCGTGACCGTCAGGTCTTCTGGGTTGATGGACAGCACTTTGTTCATGCGACCCAAGTCGATGCTGATACCGCCTTGCACTGCCAACAAGTGGCCCTCCAGTGAAGTACCCACGCCAAACGGGATGATGGGTACATCGTGCGCTGCAGCCATGCGAACTGCTTGGGCGACGTCATCGGTGGACTCTGCAAAGATGACTGCCGCTGGTGGCGGCACGGTGGTGTAAGCCGACTCATCGCGGCCATGCTGCTCACGCACCACCAGCGCGGTGCTGCAACGGTCGCCAAAGTGGCTCTTGAGCGCATCAATCAGGGCTTGCGGGACGGGCCGTTGATTGACTTCGGGGATGAGGTGTTGAACGGTGGTGGGTGCATTCATGGTGGGTGTCTCCAAGCGATTTGCATTCTAAGGAATAAGCCCGCTGGCAGCTGTCACCCATGCTTACAGCGCGGTCAATCGCCCCACTTCGCTAAATAAAGCTGAAATGCTTGGTTCCAGTCCTCTGATTGCCATGCCCCAGCGCTTTGGTGTGTCAACGCCATGGGCCAAGTGCCCAAGCGCAATCCCTTGGCCTCGCAGCTGCGGCAAAAATCGGTGTCGTAAAAATGAAAAGCAAAAAGCGGATCAAATTGCACCCCCGCGTTTTGAAGCACAGCAGCCTTAGCCGCCAACATCACGCCATCGAGTAAGCGAGCAGCTTGAGGGCTTGTGCCGAACATGGCTATTTGTCCTGTGAGCGGTGTGCCATGCGATACGCCGCCCGATACATGCCCCAGGTCTTTTTCCCGGGTGTCGGGTTGAATCAACCAGCCTTCTTGCCGCGCTTGGCGACGTGTGTTGCCTGCCACGCCCACC
>CALPPP020000100.1 GCA_943325485.2 Rickettsia typhi | reverse complement strand
TGTCTTCTTTGCATTCTGTGCTTTCAGCGAGGCAGGGCGGAAAAATAGTCAGCCATGCTGGCAATTTGCGCATCGCTAAAGCCTTTGCTGAGTTGATGCATGACAGTGGCTTTGCGAGAGCCGTCTTTGAAGGCCTGCATTTGCTGGACAAAGTAATCGCGCGGAAGTCCTGCCAAAGGGGGAACGGCAGATTTGTCTACGGTGCGACCCTCGCTGCCGTGGCAGTTGGCACACATGGCGGCGTTGGCACGTTGGTGGAGTTTTTCAGATTCTTGGGCGAAGCTGGCAACACCACACAAAGTTAAAATAGCCACGAAGAAGTTTCTGCACAGATACATTTTGGCAATACGCATAAAAGACTTTCGAAAACAGGATTTAATGTAGCGCTTTTTGGTTCCTATTTCAGCGCGGTTTTATATGCTTTCGCTATACCAATATTACAAAATATGAAAAAACTTTTGCTCATCAGCCTTGTTGTTTGGCACTCGGTGTCGTGGTCTGCAGACCTGACGGTGTCAGCTGCCGCCAGTTTGACGCAGGCATTTCAAGACATTGGTGCTCAATTTGAAAACCAAAACCCGGGCACCAAAGTGAAATTTAACTTTGGCGCATCGGGTGCCTTGATGCAGCAAATTGCCAATGGTGCACCCGTGGACGTATTTGCCAGCGCCGACACCGACACCATGGACAAAGCTGTCGCCAAAGGTGTGGTTGCGGCGGCTGATGTGAAAGTTTTCACCACCAACAAGTTGGTAGTGATCGTGCCACTTCAATCCAAAACGGCTTTGCAGCAACTCGCTGATTTAAAGAAGCCAGACATCAAGCGCATTGCCATGGGAACACCTGCCAGTGTGCCTGCGGGTCACTATGCCCAAGGCAGTTTAGAAAAAGCAGGCTTATGGAATGAAGTGAAAGACAAGGTCATTAACACCACCAATGTGCGTCAAGCCTTGGACTATGTATCGCGCGACGAGGTGGACGCAGGTTTTGTGTATGCCAGTGATGCGCTGTTGATGCAAGACAAAGTCAAAGTGGCTACGCAAGTCACGACGCTCACGCCCATTCAATACCCCATTGCCCCAGTGATGGGTAGCGCAAACAAGAATTTATCGATCAAGTTCATTCAATTTCTTCAATCGCCATTGGCGCAGGCAACTGTTAAAAAATATGGTTTTGGCCAATAAGTCAATTTTTAAGCTTGACTTCATAACTCAAGTGAAGAACATAGGTGGCTGAACTGCTTTTATGCAAAGGCAAAATAGACAAACGCAAGGCTTGCCGATTGTCTAAATCGCGTCGAAGACTGGTGGCACCCAATAGCGCAATATCGCTGTTGTAGCCCCTGTGCCGATAGCCAGTCACCAATCCACCTGTGAATGAGACTGCGTTGACAATGGGGTTGGCAGGAAGCGGCCAAGTCCATGTGTAGCCACCATAGAAAGAGGTATTGCGAATACTGTTGTGGTATGCGCCCACCACGTAATTGTTTCTTTCGAAGTAAAGCCCCGGCGTGATGTCGTTGTAGTTGCCGCCGTTGTGGTAACTGACGGTGTGAATTCCCAGTGTGCTCTCTTGGGCGTACGCTTTGATGAGCGTCATCGCCATGAAAACAATGCCAAGCTTGAGTACGGTTTGGGGTTGGGGGTTTGACTGACGCAGGATGAATGAATGCATTGCTATGCTCCTCGTTGAGAGAAGCACAAAAGCAAAAGTCAAACCTGTGACTGTGACGTTAAATCGTCATTCGTTACCTAAAGAATGTGTTTGTAAATAGAGTGAATTCAGAAGAATTCAAAAGTCGCTACGGCACTTTTGCAAAGCAAAAAATAATTCAGATTACTATGACGCCATAGGCTTTAATTTAGCCAAATTCGCAAGCAATGCTTCGTTGACCAGTGGCGACAATTCTTTTACTTCGCCAGCGGCCAGTGCATCCAGCAAACTTGTCCGCATACGCGGCTCCCAAAATTTACGGATATGGTTAGCAATGCCATCCAAGGCTTCTTGACGATCGGGGTAAGCCGAGAAAAACTCGCCAATTTGATTGGCCATCTGTACCAGGTTGTCTACGTTCATGCTGTGCTTATGCCGAAATAGGTTGTGAAATTGTGAAGCGGGTGAGGTGGCTGTAAGCCGTAAAGGTTTGACCGCGTACCAAACCAGCCAGCGCCAAGTTGTGCTGCTCTGCCAGTTCAACGGCCAATCGGGTCGGGGCTGACACCGCTGTCAAAGCACCTGCACCCGCCATCACGGTTTTTTGCACCATCTCGAAACTGGCGCGGCTGGTGATGCAGATAAAGCCTTGCTGCATATCCGTGGAGGCTTTGCTTAAGGCACCGATCAACTTATCCAAAGCATTGTGTCTGCCCACATCTTCGCGAAGCAAGGTAATTTCTCCTTGCGCATCAGACCAAGCCGCGGCATGGGTGGCACCTGTTTGCTGTTTCAAGGGCTGCAAGGCTCGCATGTGCGCATGGGCGCGGTGCATGGCGTCAACGTCGATAAGCACCTCAGGGGCTTGGGGCAGCGGCAATTTGACTTGCGCCAAGCTGTCAGCCCCACATAAGCCACAGCCGGTTCGACCCGCCATGCTGCGTCTGCGTTCTTTCAACCTTGCTTCGGCTTGGGCTGCGACGTCGAGTTGCAATTCAATGCCGTTGGTTTGGTGAATGACCTCCACGCCATACAACTGGGATGCATGGTCAATCAAACCTTCCGTCAAGGCAAAACCCAAGGCGAAATCTTCCAGATGTACAGGGCTGGCCATCATCACAGCGTGTGATATGCCATTGAACACCAACGCCACAGGCACCTCTTCAGCCAAGGCTAAATAGCTGCTGTGGCTTGGGTTCACTTGCCCATCACCTCAAGGGCTTCGGTTTTGTGTTGCGCTTGGGCCAAGAAACCGAGTTGGTCTTTATTGAAGCGCTGGTAGTTCTGCTGCCACTCCGAGGGTTGGCTGACCGCCACCACTTGAACTGCAGTGACTTTGTACTCGGGGCAGTTGGTCGCCCAGTCGGAGGCATCGGTGGTGATGACGTTGGCACCGGACTCGGGGAAGTGGAAAGTGGTGTAGACCACGCCCGCTTGCATACGCTCGCTGATCTCAGCACGCAGCACAGTGCGACCTGCACGGCTTTCGATGCCTACCCAATCGTCTTGTTTGATGCCGCGTTCTTCGGCATCGTGCGGATGGATTTCCAAGCGGTCCTCACTGTGCCATTGATTGTTGTCGGTGCGGCGGGTTTGAGCGCCCACGTTGTACTGCGACAAGATACGGCCGGTGGTCAGCAAGAGGGGGAATTTGCGGGTGACTTTTTCTTGGCTGGCAACGTACTGCGTGGGGAAGAACTTGCCTTTGCCGCGCATAAAGCCTGCTGTGTGCATGATGTCCATGCCAGCGTCTGGCGTATCGGCATTGCAAGGCCACTGCAAACTGGTGTGTTCGTCAATCTTGGCGTAGCTGACACCTGCAAAGCTGGGCGTGAGAGCTGCAATTTCTTTCATCACCTCTTCGGGGTGGCTGTAATGCATTTCGTAGCCCAAAGCCTTGGCAAGCTTGACCGTGACTTCCCAATCGGCCATTCCTGCCAGAGGCGGCATGGCTTGGCGCACCCGAGAGATGCGTCGCTCGGCATTGGTGAAGGTGCCGTCTTTTTCCAAGAACGAAGAACCGGGCAAAAACACATGGGCGTATTTGGCGGTTTCGTTCAAGAAGATGTCTTGCACCACGATGCATTCCATGGCGGACAAAGCTGCTGCCACATGCTGCGTATCGGGGTCGGATTGCACAATGTCTTCGCCTTGGCAGTACAGACCCAAGAAGGTACCGTCCATGGCCGCGTCAAACATATTGGGAATGCGCAGTCCAGGCTCTGGACTGATGCTGACGCCCCAAGCGCCTTCAAACAAGCTGCGGGTGGTGGTGTCAGAGATATGGCGATAACCAGGCAGCTCGTGCGGGAAGCTGCCCATGTCACATGCACCTTGCACATTGTTTTGACCACGCAAGGGGTTGACACCCACGCCTTCACGACCCACCATGCCACAGGCCATGGCCAAGTTGGCAATGCCTATGACCATGGTCGAGCCTTGAGAGTGTTCTGTCACACCCAAGCCATAGTAAATCGCCGAGTTAGGACCGGCGGCATACAAACGTGCAGCAGCACGAACCTCTGAGGCAGGAACGCCAGTCACACTTTCAAATGCTTCGGGGGAGTTGTCAGGCTTGGAGACAAACTCGCACCATTCGTTGAAACTTTTGTCCTCGCAGCGAGAGGCGACATAGTCTTTGGCTACCAAGCCCTCGGTCACCACCACATGGGCCAGTGAGTTGATGAGGGCCACATTGGTGCCAGGCTTCAGGGCCAAATGGTGCTGCGCTTTCACATGGGGGCTGCTCACCAAATCGATCTTGCGTGGGTCAGCCACGATGAGCTTGGCACCACTGCGCAGTCGACGTTTCATGCGTGAGGCAAACACGGGGTGGGCGTCAGAGGGGTTGGCACCAATGACCAACATCACATCAGCATGCTCGACGGATTTGAAGGTTTGTGTACCCGCAGACGTGCCAAAGGTTTGACCCAAACCATAGCCGGTGGGTGAGTGACACACACGGGCGCAAGTGTCCACGTTGTTGGTGCCAAAGGCGGCACGTACCAACTTTTGAACCAGGTAAGTTTCTTCGTTGGTGCAACGTGAGGAGGTGATGCCACCCACAGAGTCCTTGCCGTGTTTGGCTTGGATACGCTTGAACTCCGAGGCTGCGTGGTTGATGGCCTCGTCCCAGCTCACTTCTTGCCAAGGGTCGGTGATCTTGGCACGGATCATCGGCTTGGTGATGCGGTCTTGGTGGGTGGCGTAGCCCCACGCAAAACGACCTTTCACGCAAGAGTGACCTTCGTTGGCCTTGCCATCTTTCCAAGGCACCATGCGAACCACGGTGTTGCCCTTCATTTCGGCTTTGAAGCCGCAACCCACACCGCAGTAAGCGCAGGTGGTGATCAGGCTGTGCTCGGGTTGGCCGAGTTCGATGATGGATTTTTCTTGCAGCGTAGCGGTAGGGCAAGCCTCCACGCAAGCACCACAAGACACGCATTCGCTGTCCATGAAAGGTTGGTCTTGACCTGGTGACACGCGGCTCTCAAAACCGCGACCAGAAATGGTGAGGGCGAAGGTACCTTGGGTTTCTTCGCAAGCACGTACACAGCGGTTGCACACAATGCATTTACTGGCGTCGTAGGTGAAATAGGGGTTGGACTCGTCTTTCTTGGCGTCGCAGTGGTGGGCACCGGCGGCCTGGCCCACGCCATAGCGCACATTGCGCAGGCCCACCACGCCAGCCATGTCCTGCAGTTCGCAGTCGCCATTGGCGGCGCAGGTCAGGCAGTCGAGGGGGTGGTCGGAGATATAGAGTTCCATCACGCCCCGGCGCAGGCGGGCCAGACGATCGGTTTGCGTGCGGACAATCATGCCCGCCTCGGCCGGGGTGGTGCAT
>CALPPP020000099.1 GCA_943325485.2 Rickettsia typhi | reverse complement strand
TAGCTGTCACACCTTCTGCACGTTTATCAAGCTGCTCTAAAACGCGGTCATCAACATAGTTGTCAATCAATACGATGGATTGCTTGGCTTGGCGCAAAAGATCGTTGATGAAGCGGTAGGCGTCAAATATTTGCCCTTCAAAAAACACCCCTTGTGCAGGCTTGGGATTGTTTTTATCGGCCAGTTCAGTGAATACTTTTTCAAACTTAGTGTGAGTGTCTTGCGCCAATGCCGAATGATGAATCTCCAGAGCGTCCATGCGTTGCAGCAAAATCCCATTGGTTTGAATGAACTGCCGCATGGCCACAAACGCATTCATGATGGAAATGCTGGTTTGGATGGCCGTTTGACTGCGTAAGACAGCGGACAACATCGCCACGCCCTGCTCGGTAAATGCATAGGGCAGGGTGCTGGAATGTTTCAGCTTGTTGAACCGGTCACAGTTTGTGACCAGTTCATTTTTTTCTTCTTGGCTGAGCTGAAATTTAAAACCTTGCGGAAACCTATCTGTATTTCGTTGAGCTGCCTGATTAAGCGCTTTTGTTGTGACACCATAAAGGGTCGCCAAGTCGGTATCGATCAATACAGGCGCCGACCTGAGGGTCAGGATAAGGCTGCGGACCGAGTCGTCAGCTTTTGTGGTTAGCGTTTGTTTTCCAGTCATTCCAACAACCCCTTGGCCGAGCAGGCCTCCTGCAAAACCTGCACGCGGGCAGCCAACAGCAAAGCGCGGATGGCTTGGTGCAAGTCGAGACGAGGGGGTTCAGGCAGCATGGGGTCTAGTCATAAAACCCGACATATTAGCTATTTAATACAAATAAATTGTATTTTCAGTATGTTTTGTGCGTATTTTTAAACTTCATGCCGAAAAACAGCACTTCGGTGGGCAGAACATGGTGGCTAGATTGCTTCGTCGCTGCGCTCCTCGCAATGACCAATTCTTGTAATGACCACGCTTCGGTATTCAAAAAACCCAACCGCATACAATCGCCGGTTGCCTGAATCTGGAGAATTACTGTGTTCATTTCATCTGCCTTCGCCCAATCCGCACCCGCTGCCACTGCTGGTGGCGACCTCGGCTCTTCTCTCATGAGCATGCTGCCTTTGGTTCTGATGTTTGTGGTGCTGTATTTCGTCATGATCCGCCCCCAAATGAAACGCCAAAAAGAACTCAAAGCAATGCTCGACGCACTGGCCAAGGGCGACGAAGTGGTTACATCTGGGGGCATGCTCGGCAAGATCGCTCAACTTGGCGATAACCAAATTGGCTTGGACGTGGGTAACGGCGTGACGCTGCAAATGCAGCGCTCAGCGGTGGTGCAAGTGCTGCCCAAAGGCTCGATCAAATAAACCCCAACTTCCGCATCATGAACCGTTACGCTCTTTGGAAATACCTGGTCCTCTTGGTCGCTTGTTGCGTGGGCGGCTTGTACACCTTGCCCAATTTCTTTGGCGAAGCGCCTGCCGTGCAGGTCTCACCTGCTCGCGCCAGCGCCAAGGTAGACACCGCCACCTTGGGCAAAGTGGAGGAGGCGCTCAAAGCTGTTGCGCTCACGCCCACCTTGATCGGTCTTGAGAACAACTCGCTCAAAGCGCGGTTCGAGACCACCGAGCAACAGTTGCAAGCCAAAGACGCGATTCAAAACGCACTCAACCCCGAGGCCGCCAACCCCGCCTATGTGGTCGCACTGAATTTGATCCCGCGCACACCCACATGGTTGTCCGCCATGCGTGCGGCACCTATGTATTTGGGCCTCGATTTGCGCGGCGGCGTGCACTTCATGCTGCAAGTGGACATGCAATCGGCTTTGACCAAAAAGCTGGACGCTTTAAGTGGTGACTTGCGCAGTGCTTTGCGTGAAAAAAACCTGCGCCACAACGGCATTTCCCGCGAAAGGGAAACCATTTTGATGGGGTTTCGCGAGCAAGCCACAGCGGATGCGGCACAGTCGCTGATGCGGAACCAGTTCCCAGATTTGGAAACCACCCTCACACCACAAGGCGATGAAGTCAAGCTCAGCGCCAGCTTGAAACCCGAAGCAGCTCGCAAAGTGCAAGAGCAGGCTCTGAAGCAAAACATCACCACGCTGCACAACCGTATCAACGAGTTGGGTGTGGCCGAACCCGTCATCCAACAACAAGGCTTGGACCGCATCGTGGTGCAACTGCCTGGTGTGCAAGACACCGCCAAAGCCAAAGACATTTTGGGCCGTACTGCAACCCTTGAAATCCGCATGGTTGATGAGGGCAGTGAGGCGCGTTTGGCTGAAGTGGGCAGCGGCCCCGTGCCGTTTGGTGCCGAAAAATATTTAGACCGCAACGGCCAAGCGGTCATTGTGAAAAAGGTGGTGGTGCTGACGGGTGAAAACCTGACCGATGCCCAGCCCGGCTTTGACAACCAAACCCAAGAAGCAGCGGTTCACCTGACTTTGGACGCCAAAGGCGCTCGCATCTTCAAAGAAATCACGCGCGAAAACGTGGGCAAGCGCATGGCCATCTTGCTGTTTGAAAAGGGCAAGGGCGAAGTGGTCACCTCGCCTGTGATCCGCAGCGAAATTGGTGGCGGGCGGGTACAAATATCGGGCCGCATGACCACCGTCGAAGCCGCCGACACCGCGCTCTTGCTGCGCGCCGGTTCGCTGGCCGCGCCCATGGAAATCATCGAAGAGCGCACCATTGGCCCAAGCTTGGGCGCTGAGAACATCGCCAAAGGTTTTGACAGCGTGACCTGGGGCTTTGTCGCTGTCACTGTCTTCATGTGTATTTATTACGCCTTGTTTGGCGTGATCTCCAGCATTGCGCTGGCTGTGAATTTGCTGCTGTTGGTGGCGGTGCTCTCTATGCTGCAAGCCACCCTCACGCTGCCAGGCATGGCGGCCATGGCACTGGTGCTGGGCATGGCGATTGATGCCAACGTGCTGATCAATGAGCGTGTGCGCGAAGAGTTGCGCAACGGCGCAGCACCGCAAACCGCGATTCACATGGGTTATGACCGCGCTTGGTCCACTATTTTGGACTCCAACGTCACCACCTTGATCGCTGGTTTGGCGCTGTTGGCCTTTGGCTCAGGCCCCGTGCGCGGTTTTGCGGTGGTGCATTGCTTGGGCATTCTCACCAGCATGTTCTCTGCGGTGTTTTTCTCGCGCGGCTTGGTCAATCTTTGGTATGGCCGCCAAAAACGTTTGCAAACCGTCTCGATTGGCACGGTGTGGAAGCCCGACACCGCCAGCCAAAACGCGATTGCCAAAGCCAAAGCCGATTAAAGAAAGCCTGCCATGGAATTTTTCAAAATCCGCAAAGACATCCCGTTCATGCGCCATGCATTGGTGTTTAACGCGATTTCTTTAATCACTTTTTTGGCGGCGGTGTTTTTCCTCTTCAGCCGAGGCCTGCACCTGTCGGTGGAGTTCACTGGCGGCACCCTGATGGAGGTGAGTTTTGCGCAGCCTGTGGCCATTGACCCCATGCGTGAGCGCATTGCGGCTTTGGGCATCAACGATGTGCAAGTGCAAAACTTTGGCTCAGCGCGGGACGTTCTGATACGCATGCCTGCCGCCAAAGGCAGCAACACCGCAGAGTTGAGCAACAAAGTGTTTGGCAGCCTCAAAGAGATGGACGCCAGTGCCGAGTTGCGCCGCACCGAGTTTGTCGGCCCGCAAGTGGGCGACGAGTTGGCCATCGATGGCCTCAAAGCCTTGGCCTGTGTGGTCATTGGCATCATGATTTACTTGGCCATTCGCTTTGAATGGAAATACGCGGTAGCGGGCATCATTGCCAACTTGCACGACGTCATCATCATCTTGGGCTTTTTCGCTTACTTTCAGTGGGAGTTTTCGCTCCCGGTGCTGGCTGCGGTGCTGGCGGTGCTGGGCTATTCTGTGAACGAGTCGGTTGTGATTTTTGACCGGGTACGCGAAAACTTTCGCCGCTACCGCAAGATGAACACGCTCGAAATCATTGACAACGCCATCACCTCCACCATCAGTCGCACCATCATCACCCATGGCTCCACACAACTCATGGTCTTGTCCATGCTGCTGTTTGGTGGCGCCACACTGCACTACTTTGCCTTGGCGCTGACCATTGGTATTTTGTTTGGCATTTATTCTTCGGTGTTTGTGGCTGCAGCGATTGCCATGTGGCTGGGCATACGCCGTGAAGACTTGATCAAAACGGTGAAAAAAGACGGCCCAGATGAAGACCCTAACGACCCTAACGCGGGTGCAGTGGTTTAAGTCTGTTCAGTGCGCGATGCGCGCCTCTTGGTCGTCGCACAACTCATCGAGCACCAACGCATCGGGTTCGATGCCAGCGCTCCAGTAAACCATCAAGACGATGATTTTCAAGTCATCTAAGCTGATGGGATGGGTGCCCACCGCCATCGCGCGGTCCACCACAATTTCACGCACCTGAGGCGGTAACACGCCCGCACCTTCCATGAAGGTGATAAAGCCCAGTCCTGCCGCACCCAACTGCTGCTGCTCGGCCACTGAATACACACGCATGCTGATGGGTGACTGCACATACGCAGTTTCCCAAGCGGTTTTGGGGGCATTGATTTGAATGGTTTCGGCATTGTTGGCCGCTGTGTGTAAACCCGCAAGCCAAGACAGCGCTTGCTCGATTTCATCGGCGTCAAAGCCGGCGGCGCTGAGTTTGCGTCCTAAGAGGGGTAACTCCGGACAGGCCTCGCCGCGCCAGTAGTGTTCGTAAACATAGACAAGAACATCGAACATATGTTCTGAATATACCTTGTTTTCGTCAACGCTCCCGAGGCGGTTTTGGCTGCTTATTTGTTTAGCAACTTCAGCCCTTCCATGACGGGCTGCCCAGGTGTATGCGTTGGTAGCTTCCAGCTGCCGTGATGGCCACACAGCCTTGGTCTTGCATCAACTGCAACACGGCAAGTACCTGTGCCACCGGCAGCTCAGTTCGCATGAGCAACACATCCAAGTACTGCGCCTCTTCGCCCAAGGCTTGCCACACCGCCTGAGCGTATTCATCTTGCAAGATAGGTGGCATGGCGGGCATCAGAGAATTGGCGCAGTGACTGTCTGGCGTCGGCAACTCTTCGCTGATGTCTTGAATGTTCTCAACCAATTTGGCACCTTGACGCAGCAAAGCATGGCAGCCACGCGACAAAGCCGAGTGGATCGAGCCAGGAATGGCAAACACCTCCTTGCCTTGGTCCAGCGCCAGTTGTGCCGTGATGAGCGAGCCCGACTGCATCGCCGCTTCCACCACCAACACGCCTTGGCTTAAACCGGCAATCAAACGGTTGCGCAACGGGAAATGGTGGGGCAAGGGCTTGGTGCCAATGGGTTGCTCGCTCAAAACCCAGCCACGCTCGGCAATGTCTTGCGCCAAGCCATGGTGTTGGCGTGGGTAGACCTGATCTAAACCCGTGCCCACCACTGCGACTGTGGGGCAATGGTCTGCAGCATCGGCTTGCAAAGCGCCTTGGTGCGCTGCGGCGTCTATCCCCATCGCCATGCCAGACACCACC
>CALPPP020000098.1 GCA_943325485.2 Rickettsia typhi | reverse complement strand
GTGTGCGGCTGTCTTGCTGTTAGCCACTGAAAGCGTCCAAGCGCAGAACAATTTTGCGGGGATTGGCCGTGTGGCCACACCTGCCGAAGTGGCCAAATGGGACATCGATGTACGTCCTGATTTCAAAGGATTGCCCAAAGGCGAGGGCTCGGTCGCCCAAGGCCAAGATGTGTGGGAAGCCAAATGCGCCAGTTGCCACGGCATTTTTGGTGAATCCAACGAGGTGTTCAACCCTTTGGTGGGTGGTGTGGGGCCCGAGGATGTGAAAACGGGTCGCGTGGCCAAACTCAAAGACACGTCTTTTCCAGCCCGAACCACGTTCATGAAAGCCCCTAGTTTGGCGACGGTCTGGGACTACATCAACCGCGCCATGCCATGGAACGCGCCCAAAACCTTGAGTACTAACGAGGTTTATGCGGTCACGGCCTTTATGCTGAATTTGAGTGGCATCGTTGAGGACAACTTCGTCTTGAACGAGAAAACCATCGTGCAAGCGCAGGCCCGCCTGCCCAATCGCGAGGGCATGACGACCAAACACGCGCTGTGGCCCACGCTGGAATTGGGCGGCGCAGCCAAACCCGACACAGCCAATACAGCCTGCATGAAGAACTGCGCTGCAGAGGTCAAGATCAGCTCTGCCTTGCCCGATTTCGCCCGAGATGCCCACGGTAATTTGGCCGATCAAAACCGCTTGGTCGGCCAGCAAAAAGGTGTGAATACCTTGCGTGTTGTCACAGGCACCAGTGCGGCTAAACCCAAGCCCGAGTCCTCTGGCCCCAGTGATGCGGTGATGGGATTGCTGCAAAACCATAACTGCTTGGCATGTCATGGTTTAGACAAGAAAGTAGTTGGCCCAGCCTTCAGCGAAATTGCCAAGAAATACCCTGGCAAAGCTGACTACTTGGCCAACAAGATTGTTTCGGGCGGTTCAGGCGTGTGGGGCAGCATTCCCATGCCTGCCCAAACCCTCAAACCCGCCGATACCCAAGCCATTGCCCAATGGTTGGCGGGTCAAAGCAAACCTTAATTTTCAAAGGAGAGAAAAATGCAAACACGACGTGATGCGCTCAGAAGCAGTTTGGCAGTAGCCACTTTATTGATGGGAGCTGGTCTGCTACCAAGCATGGCTCATGCTTTCGAAAAATCGGCTTTTGATGCCAAATCCATGGAAGACGTTTTCAAGGCCTTGGGCTTGCCCATGCCTAGCGAAAGCAAGGATGTGGCTTTGACCGCCCCCGATATTGCTGAGAACGGGGCAGTGGTTCCTATGACGGTGCAAAGCTCTTTGCCTGGTGTGAAAAAACTGCTGTTACTGGTGGATAAAAACCCCGCACCCTTGGTTGCGCAATTCATGGTGAATCCAGCAGTCGAGCCTAGTTTTCAAACCCGCGCCAAGATGGGCCAGTCATGCGATGTATTCGCCGTGGCCGTCATGGCAGATGGCAAAACACTGTTTGCCAAAAAAGAAGTCAAGGTCACCCTCGGTGGCTGTGGCGGTTAACTGTTCATCAATTCAAGGAGATATCAATGGCTGATCCCATGCGTATTCGTGCCCAAATGGCCGGTGAAAAAATCAACGTCCGTGTCTTGATGAGCCACGAAATGGAATCCGGACAACGTAAAGATGCCAATGGCGCTTTGGTTCCCGCTTGGCATATTCAAGAAGTCACGGCCACACACAATGGCCAAGCTGTGATGACCGCCGAATGGGGACCAGGCGTCTCCAAGAACCCCTTCTTGCAGTTCACCATCAAGAACGGCAAAGCAGGTGACAAAGTGGGCGTGAGTTGGAAAGACAACAAAGGTGATTCCCGCACCGACGAAGCTACGGTGTCCTGACATGCGCCGCCTGCCTGCTACTTTGGCCGCTGTGGCCTTGGCCTTTGTTGTTTCTGCGACTTGGGCGCAAAAATCAGCTTCTGATGGTATTGCCGAATACCGTGCCATGCTGCAAGACGGCAACCCTGCCGATTTGTTCGAAGCCAAAGGCGAAGACCTGTGGAAACAAGCGCGTGGTCCGAAAAAAGTCTCTCTGGCGCAATGCGATTTGGGCAAAGGTCCAGGTCAAGTCAAAGGTGCATGGGTAGAGCTGCCGCGTTATTTTGCGGACACCCAAAAAGTGCAAGACCTGGAGTCAAGGCTGCTGTTCTGTATGGAAACCTTGCAAGGTTTTGATGCCGAGCAAATCCGCAAAACGCCTTACGGCAAGGGAGAGCAGACCACCATAACCGCCTTGGCCACATGGGTGGCGGCCGAGTCTAAAGGTTTGCGCTTCAACATACCCCAAGCCCATGCTGAAGAGAAACGCATGTTCGACTTGGGCAAAAAGTTGTTTTACTTTCGCTCTGGAACCCATGATTTCGCCTGTTCCACCTGCCATGCCCAAGATGGCAAACGCATTCGATTGCAAGACTTGCCCAATCTCACCACCCAAGTTGGTGCTGTCACTGGCTTTGGTGCATGGCCTGCCTATCGCGTCTCCAACGGGCAAATGTGGAGCATGCAATTGCGGCTGAATGATTGCTACCGACAACAGCGTTTCCCCTATGCCGTGTTTGGTAGCGATGTCAGCACCGCCTTGGGTGTTTATTTGGGCGTGACCTCCAAAGATGCGGTGGCTTTTGCCCCTGCCATTCGTCGTTGATGTTCAAAGGAATCACATTGAAAACATTCCCTATTCCAACCCTGACTGTGCTGGCTATGACGCTGGGCCTGGCGTCCTGCGCCACCACCACAGTGAAAAGCAGCAACTACCTTGAAGAGATCCAAACTGTTTTGGCTGCGTCTTTTCGCGCCGAAGGTCAAGCTGGAATGGATCGTTTAACGCCAGACGAGGCCAACCGACTTTGTAGCCAAGCTGAATATGAAGGCAAGCCTTTGAGCGATAGGCAAATTGAAGGCATACGCAGCGAAAACTTCAAAACCATCCAGTGGCCCAGCAACGGGCAATTTTTGGGTGATTACAAATTAGGCGAAACCATCGCTCAAGACGGAAGAGGTAAAACCTGGTCCGACAAAGAAGGCTCGGTCAATGGCGGCAATTGCTACAACTGCCACCAGATCAGCAAAGCTGAAATATCACACGGCACGCTGGGTCCGAGTTTGTACAACTACGGAAAAAACCGAGGTGTCACTGACCCTCAAAGCGCCACCGCTAAACCCATCGTCGAATACACCTGGGCCAAGTTATGGAACGCAAGAGGCTACAACGCTTGTTCGAACATGCCGCGCTTTGGCCACAACGGCATCTTGACTGAAGCCCAGTTGCAGCACCTCATGGCGTTGTTGCTCGATCCGAAATCCCCCGTGAACCAATAAGCAGCTATAGATATGAACTTGACCAAACGTGAATTTCTGCAAGTCTTGGGCGCTGGTGTAGCTGGTGGCTTGCCCATGGCCAGCTTTGCGCAAAAAGACGCAGCCGATGCTGAAGGTTTGTACGATATGCCGCGTTTTGGGCAGGTGTCTTTTTTGCACATGACCGATTGTCATGCGCAACTGCTGCCCGTTCATTTCCGTGAGCCCACCATGAACCTCGGACTGGGCTCCATGAAAGGGCAGTTACCGCATTTGGTCGGCGAGCAGTTGCTGCAAGCCACGGGGGTGAAGCCCAACACCATGCAAGCCCATGCTTTGAGTACATTGCATTTTGAAGATGCAGCCAAGCGCTACGGCAAGGTCGGTGGCTTCGCGCATTTGGCCACCTTGGTCAAGCGCATGAAGGCTTCACGCCCGGGGGCATTGTTGCTTGATGGTGGCGATACATGGCAAGGATCAGCAACATCTTTATGGACCAAGGGCCAAGACATGGTGGATGCTTGCACCTTGCTGGGTGTAGATGTCATGACCGGCCATTTTGAGTTCACCTATGGCCAAGACCGTGTGACCGAGTTGGTGGAGAAAAAACTCGGCGACAAAATGGCTTTTGTGGCGCAGAACATTAAAACCAAAGATTTTGGTGATCAGGTCTTCAAGCCTTATGTGATGCATGAAATGAATGGCATTCCTTGCGCAATCATTGGACAGGCTTTTCCCTACACGCCCATTGCCAACCCGCGTTACATGGTGGCAGATTGGGAGTTCGGCATTCAAGAAGAAAACCTGCAAAAAACTATTCTTGAGGCCCGTGCCAAGGGCGCCCAAGTGGTGGTCTTGTTGTCGCACAACGGCATGGATGTGGATTTGAAATTGGCATCCCGTGTGACGGGGTTGGACGCCATTCTGGGCGGACACACCCACGACGGGATGCCCGTGGCCAAAGTAGTGGTCAACAAATCCGGTCAAACCTTGGTCACCAATGCAGGCTCCAACGGCAAATTTTTAGGGGTGCTGGACTTTGAAGTCAAGAACAAGCAAGTCACCGACTACCGCTACAAACTGATGCCCGTGTTTGCCAATTTGCTACCAGCAGATGCGCAGATGCAAGCCTTGATCACCAGTATCCGAGCCCCTTACTTGACCGAGTTGCAAAAAACCTTGGCCATCACCGAGGGCACTTTGTACCGTCGGGGTAATTTCAATGGCACGGGTGATCAATTGTTGCTGGATGCCATGTTGGATGTGCAAAGCGCAGAGATTGCGTTTTCTCCTGGTTTCCGTTGGGGAACGAGTTTGTTGCCTGGCCAAGCCATCACCAAAGAATGGTTGATGGACATGACCGCAACCACCTATTCCTATGCCACGGTCACGCCCATGAAGGGCAGTCTGATCAAAACCATTTTGGAAGATGTGGCTGACAACCTTTTTAACCCTGACCCCTACTACCAGCAAGGCGGTGATATGGTGCGTGTGGGAGGGTTGAAGTACACCTGCCGGCCCATGGCCAGCATGGGGCAACGCATCCACAACATGCAGTTGAACGACAAACCCATCGACCCCGATAAAACCTACAAAGTGGCCGGTTGGGCTCCTGTGTCAGAGGAAGCCTCCAAGCAAAACCTCAAACCCATTTGGGAAGTGGCCGAGCAATGGTTGGCTGCTACCGGTGGCAAAGTGTCTACTCGCAAAGCCAATGTGCCGGTGCTCGAAGGTGTCTTGCCCAACCCAGGCTTCATCGTTGGTTGATGCAGCGTTTTGGACTTTTGCTGACTGCGTGCTGCGGCAACTGGCTCAGGGGCAAATCAGCTTGATTTTTGGGAAATAGGTTTTGTAGCGACCTGCATCTCGGGTCAGCAGTTGGTAGCCATCGGCTTGGGCATGGGCGCCAATGAAGAAGTCGGGCAACACGCCGGTTTTGGTGCCGCCGCGTTGGCGGTAAGCCCGAAACGCATGGGCTGCCAGTTGCGCGGCTGGCTTGGATAAATCCAGAACCTGTACTTTCAACTGATCTAAAAATACATCAATGTGTGGGCCAGCGGTGTTGTGGGTGTGTAGCTCGGCATAGACCACGAAATTGGTCACTACGGATTTGGTTTGGGCTTTGCTCAATGCCCTGAGCGACCAGTCCAGCCAAATGGGGTCGTTGTGGATGACATCGACCAACACATTGGTGTCCACCAAAATCATGGCTGATTCCAATCATCGCCACGCGTCATTCGCATGAGCTCATC